>VBHV01000686.1 GCA_005881995.1 Chloroflexota bacterium
CGATCATGGCTAATCTTGGATTTGTCGGGTTGGGAGCTATGGGCGGTCGCGTAACGAAGCGGCTGCTTGATGCAGGCCATACTGTTACTGGATACAATCGCACAAATTCGAAGGCGCAGTGGCTCCTTGATGCTGGAATGCGCTGGGGCGAATCACCAAGGGCAGTAGCGGAATCGGTAGACGTGGTATTTACCATGGTCACTAATACAGCGGCGCTGCATGAAGTATTTAATGGCCCTGATGGCATATTGGCCGGCCTAGGCAAGGGTAAGGTATACATCGACATGAGTACCGTCAGCCCGGCAGCCTCGCGTCATCTTGCCGCCCAAGTGGCCGAGAAGGGCGCGCGCATGCTCGACTCACCCGTGTCAGGCAGCGTTATTACCCTCGAACAGGGCAATCTATCCCTCATGGTTGGCGGCGACGAGACCACCTTCGAGCGGGTCAAGCCTATTCTGCTGGATATTGGCCCAAAGGTGAACTATGTCGGTGAAAATGGCCAGGCAGTCCTGATGAAGATCGCCGTCAACCTCAACCTGCAAGTGCAATTCGTGGGCTTTTGCGAGGGCCTGTTCCTGGCGGTGAAAGGCGGCGTCCCGATCGAGACCGCGCTTGAAGTCATGCTCAACAGCGTCATCGCCTCGCCCTCGCTTAAGTATCGTACCCCATTCATCCTCGACATGCCTGAGGAGGCCTGGTTCAACGTGAACATGATGCAAAAAGACATGCTGCTGGCAGAGGAATTGGGCAGGGAACTCAATGTTCCACTGCCAACAGTCGCCGTCAGCAATCAGCTCCTCACGGCTGCGCGCGCGATGGGATTGGAAAAGCACGATTTCGCGATTGTCTATAAGGTACTGGCCCGCATGTCAGGAATAGACATGTAATGCCTTACATCCTGCCTGAGCGAAGCTAGCACGCAGTGCGTTGGCAGGATGGATTTCAAGGAAATATACACTCTGGAGAACTGTATGCCGCAACCCGAAACATCTAAACCTATCGATACGGAGGTATCCACCGGGAATACCGGACAGGCCCGTTGGCTGGAGATGTACGAGCAGATGCTCACCATCCGCGTTTTCGAAGAGCACGTCAATCAGCTTTATATCACTGCCAGGATGCCCGGCCTGGCTCACCTGTACAGTGGAGAAGAAGCTATAGCGGTAGGCGTATGCCAGGCCTTGCGCCGGGACGACTACATCACCAGCACCCATCGCGGGCACGGGCACTGCCTGGCAAAAGGGGCTTCGGTCGACCGTATGTTTGCCGAGTTACTCGGCAAGGAAGCTGGCTACTGTCGCGGAAAAGGCGGCTCCATGCATATCGCTGACCAGGACACCGGCAACCTGGGGGCAAATGCTATCGTGGGGGGCAGCGCAGGTATCGCAACCGGGGCAGCGATGTCGATCAAGATGCGTGGCAGCGACCAGGTGGCCGTGTGCTTCTTTGGCGATGGCGCGCTTGGCCAGGGAGTACTCTACGAGGTCATGAATATGGCCTCGTTGTGGAAATTCCCAGTCATCTACGTGTGTGAGAACAACCAGTACAACGAGTATACCCACTATTCCGAGACCACAGCCGGAGATATAAGCGCCAGAGCCAAAGCTTTCGGCATCCCGGCCGAGACAGTCGATGGCCAGGATATTCGCGCAGTCTATGACACGGCGCAGCGCCTGGGGGCATCACGTTGGCGACATCCAGCGGGCCTACTACCGCTCCAAAGAAGAGGAAGAGCACTGGAAGGCAGAACGCGATCCTCTGAAACTGCTTTCCGGCTGGTTGACTGAAAAGGGCATGGCTGATACGAGCACGTTTGAGCAGATCGAACAGAAGGTGCGAGCCGAAGTCGAGGCGGGAGAGCAATTCGCGCTCAACGCACCATTTCCAGACCCTAGCGAGGTGGATCAAGATGTCTATGCTTAGTACCACTGTGAGTTCGAACGCTGGCCAGAGCGTGCGTGAAATCACTCTTGGCCAGGCCATCCGTGAAGCCTTAGCCGAAGAATTGCGGCGCGACCCGCGTGTATTTATCATGGGTGAAGATGTGGCCGAGGCTGGCACGGCATTCAAAGTGCTTACAGGCCTGGTTGAAGAGTTCGGTACCTCGCGTGTCATTGATACGCCTATTTCTGAAGCCGGCATCGCCGGCCTGGGTGTGGGTGGAGCTATGACGGGCATGCGTCCCATCGTCGATATCATGTTCGGCGATTTCATCGCGCTGACGATGGACCAGATCGTGAACCAGGCAGCCAAGGTCCACTATATGTCCGGTGGGAAGCTCAAAGTGCCAATGGTTGTGCGCACCACGCTGGGCGCTACTCGCCGCACCGCCGCACAGCACAGCCAGAGCCTGCAAGCCTGGGTCAGCCACGTCCCCGGCTTGAAAGTGGTACTGCCCTCAACCCCCTACGATGCCAAAGGGCTGCTGAAAACAGCTATCCGCGATGATAACCCGGTGATCTACTTCGAAGACAAAATGATGTACCAGTTGAAAGGTCCCGTGCCTGAGGACGACTATACCATCCCCTTTGGTGTCGCCGATATCAAGCGCGCCGGTACCGACATTACCATTGTAGCAACAAGCAGTATGGTGCAGATCGCGCTGGCCGCGACTGAATTGCTGGAGAAGCTCGATATCAGCGCGGAAGTCGTTGATCCTCGCACCACGTTCCCCCTCGATAAGGAAACGCTGATCGAATCTGCCAGGAAGACCA
>VBHV01000687.1:0-1119 GCA_005881995.1 Chloroflexota bacterium
TACTGTCCCGTAACGCAAGTTCACCACGGCTCGCTCGATGGCTGCCGCGATCCCAGGTTTTTTGAGCGAGGCGGGATGCACGAGAATGGTTGCATTGAGCGTACCCCACACATGTCCATTGCAGAATGCGACGGCGCGGTCAATGTACTCAGCAACAGAGTCCGCTTCTATAGCGCTTTCGGCGAAGAGACCACAGAATGCTTCGGTAGTGAAACTTATATCGTCTGTATTTTGCGAGTCAACCCCTGGTATGAGTGTCCAGGGAAGCTGGTCGTTAGAGGCGGTACCGAATTGTTCGGCGTCGGGATGCTCGGTGACGAAGGCGTGTTGACGCTCCTTGGCGCCGGGATAGTAGGCGTCGCGCAATGGTACTTGAGACAATAGCTGGCGCACCTGTTGCAAGAGTTGCTCACGTTGTGACCAGCCCGTATGCTGCAAGATGACGCGCGTGGCGTTGCAGTTGAAACCGGCATTGTTGGTGAGCATGGTGACCAGGTGCTCGGCTTGATAGGCCAGGTCGCTGGCGCTCCAGGGGCCAGGTACAATGATGACGGGGCTGACGTTGCCCAGTTCGCCGGTAACGCGCTTTGTGAGAAGTGGCCGGTGATTGGCTTTGCGTGCGGCTCCCTCTGACCCTGTGCCAAAGACGATGGCGTCGAATGTTTTATCTGAACCGGTGATATGAATCTCGTCAACCTGTGGATGGTTGCAGAGGTATGCTCCCTCGGATGCGCCGCCATAGACGACGCGCAGGAAGCCGGGTTCGACCAGGGCCTGGAAGCTCTCCTGGATCAGGGGACCGAGATAGGCGTTGACAGGGTTCATCTTTAAGATAACCACCTGATCTTCGACAAACATTTTATAAAGGATATCCATTGGCCCGATGCTCCCCACATTGCCTGCTCCGAGTACAAGGGCGACTTTCCCCTCGTGATTTTTGTTACGGTAGGCCAGGGCTTGCGTTTGGGAGAGTGTTTCAGCGGTTACCCCCGGCTCCATCCATACTTCCGCGGTCAGGCCGGTGAGGAAAAGGCGGTCATAGCCGGTGAGCGGAAAGACCTTCGCTACCACCTGTCCATCGGGCCGCGTGCTGACTTTGCCTGGGATTTTGGGATGCCC
>VBHV01000687.1:1155-2546 GCA_005881995.1 Chloroflexota bacterium
ACCGTTGGCGAATCTTCAGCTATGCCTTTGGCTTTGATGCATGCCGCGACCCAGCGCGGGGCGATAGCAGCGAAATCCCGCATGAGCCTGTTTAGAATCACGATACGCTCAGGAATGGAGAGGGCGACCCAGGCATCTTTCTGGGTGTGCAGGGTCTGCAACGCCGCGTCCATCTCATCCTGCGAGGATGATTGGATGCTGCCTGAGATGGTTGGAAATTGGGGGGAGCCATGTAGTGTATCGATGGTCATAGCAGGAAATCTCCTTTATCAAAAGCTGTACAGAATGCGCGGTAATCTTCGTCTACCTGGGTCGCGTAGTATTGCGCGTAAGTCAGCAAAGCATGGCTTTATACTTCAATTGTATCAGCTGCGGGTCGCGGCCCTGATTAAATGCCTTGATGCACGCGACGAGATTTGGCATCGCTTTCTCCGTTTGATTTTGGGTAGGCTTGAACTCTGCAAAAAGCATACCAGAAAATCCGGTATTATGCTAGCAGAGGTTGCCTGCTCTCACTTGCTAACTTTAGGGAAGTTAGCAAGTGCGCTTTTTGATTTGCTCAGCTTTGGTTGAGTGGCTTGTTAAGCGGGTTGGCGATACTCGTTTTGTTCTGCTTTGTCTACCCGTGTCTACCATTTTCGCTGGTTTTCTACCGGCTCTGCTGTCAGTTTTGGGCTCACCCGCGATTACCGTGAATATGAAGCAGGGGATGGAACACAGAGAAAAGGAGGCCCTTTTGAGGCCTGCGGGAATGGTGTTTCTCGGCCAGTCAAGCGGCTGGATATATTGACGTTACCTATTTTTGTCCGGTTTTATTGATCTGTGTGAGACGGTTTTGCACTCACTTTATGGCTTAGGGTTTTCTGGTAAGCGTGCAAGGATTTGGGTCAGTAGTGTTCTATGTTCGGTGAGTTGTGCTTCAATGGAGTCTAGGCGTTTATCTGTCTTGTTGGTGCTTTCTTGCAAGAAACTTAGATGTGCGTCGATTGCTTCGAGCTGCGTGCTTACTTGTTTAGATTGCTGATCTATTTGTGCTTTGAGCGATGCTAGCCGTTTTACTGCATCCTCGGTTAGTCCTTTGACCTTGACTAGCTCTATTGCCGTTTCACCATAGGCTTTGATGGTTTCGGTTTTGAATTGCTTGAGGTCGAATTCTAGTGTTGTTAATCGTTCTTCTTGTGTTGGCATAGGATATCTGCCTTTCCATCTCTAAACAAGTGGTTCTATTATAGCATACGTCTCAACTGATGGCTGCGTCACGGTCACTGCCGAATGGCCCATGGCTGAGGCCGGTTTGCCAGAGATACGGTTTCATGATTTGCGTCATAGTATGGCGACTATTCTTTTAGCGGCGAATGTAAATCCTAAAGTGGTGCAGGAGCGACCAGGGC
>VBHV01000562.1 GCA_005881995.1 Chloroflexota bacterium
TACCATCTTTATGACGACGCACTACATGGAAGAAGCTGAATATTGTGATCGTATCGCGATCATCGATCATGGTCAAATCGTCGCCCTCGATACCCCCGCCGCGCTCAAACGCATGGTCGGCCAGGACGTGGTCTGTCTCACCACGTCCACGCCCGAACGGGCCGCCGCCATTCTCGAACAATTTCTTGGCCACCCGGTGCGCCGCGTGGATGATGCCATATATGTAGAGGGAGAAAATGGGCAGTCGCTAGCCGCTCATTTAATCCGCCAGCTCACGCTGGCGGATATCGAGGTACGTGGAGTAAACGTGACGGCACCTACGTTGGAAGATGTCTTTGTGCATCTCACAGGCCGCGCCATTCGCGACGAGTTGGCCAGCGCTAAAGAGCGACTGGGCGCTCGCCTGCGCAGTCGGGGCCGCTTACGCCGCTAGACAAGGAGTCCTTTCGTGCTGAAAACTACTCAACCGGCCACCGTTCCTGGCGCCTCACCCGAAACCAGAGCTGCTCCCACCTTTTTTATCGATCCAGAGGGCATCGCCATGATCTGGCGCCGTGATATGGTACGCATGTGGCGGCAACGTTCGCGACTGCTCGGAGCGGTGGCGCGGGCGCTCGTCTGGCTGTTCGCGCTGGGATTTGGCCTGCGCGGTTCGCTCGGTTCTATCGCAGGTTTTAACTATGAACAGTTTGTCTTTCCAGGCGTGATCGCCATGACGGTCATCTTTAGCGGCCTCCAATCGGCGATTTCGATTGTGTATGACCGTGAGTTTGGCTTCCTGAAGGAAGTGCAGGTAGCGCCGACCCCACGTTCCACGCTGGTGATTGGGAAATGCCTGGGTGGCGCCTCGAGTTCGACCTTCCAGGCGCTCATCATTCTGATCTTCGCGCCTTTCGCCTCGGTGACCCTGACTCCCCTGAACGTCCTGGCTACGGTCGCGGCAACCTTCGTGACCGCGCTGGCCATCGCTGGGCTGGGCGTGGTCATCGCGATGTGGATCACCGACTTTGAGAACTTCGGCACCATCCAGAACTTTATTACCCTGCCGCTCTACATGTTCTCTGGCGCGATCTTCCCAACTCGCCAGGTTCCTGGATGGTTGCACGCCGTGCTCTTGCTCAACCCCCTCACCTATGGCGTCAATGCCATTCGCGGTGTGCTCCTGGGATACGATATCAGCAGCGTGCCTTTGAATTTGGCCATATTGTTAGGCTTCACCCTGGTGATGGTCATGATAGCGATAGGGATGTCGCGAAGAGAGGTGTAGGTCTGGTTGTTTACCCGAAATTTCGCATGAATGCGAGCAGGAAATGGCTTCCTGCTCGCACTTTCATGGTAAAAACTTGACCGGTGTCATCTATTAGCCTTCTCGGCGTTCCAATGCAATCACCGGGATCTTGCGGGTCGTCTTCCTCTGGTACTCGCCGAATTGAGGGTATAGCTCCGCTTGCCTGGCGTATAGCTGGTCCCGCTCCTCACCGGTGAGGACGGTTGCGGTAGCATTGTAGGTCTCGGTGCCCACCTCGACGGTAACTTGTGGGTGAGCTACCAGGTTGTGGTACCAGTCAGGGTGGGTCGGGGCGCCACCTTTGGACGCGAATACGAGCAGGCGATCACCGTCGCGCAGGTACATCGTCGGTGTTGTGTGACGCCGGCCGCTCTTCGCGCCGGTAGTCGTGAGCAGAAGCAAGGGTCTGCCCTCCCACATCCCACCGACCTTGCCCCCGTTCGCACGGAATGCCTCAATCGTCTGGCGATTCCAGTCGTTTCGATCAGCCATAATTCCTCCTCTATTATCGATGCCGACCATGCCGGCAACTTTCTTGTGTGCGAGGTTTGTCCCGCATCAACTTTATGCTAACACCTCTGCTTGACAAGGTCAATCGCGTAAAGCCATTAACGGGTCAATTCAGTTTCCGACGATTTGGCGCAGTTGATTCACAATCCTATCTAATTCGTTAGCTGCTTCACTCGTGGACTTCGCTCCTGACGCAAGCTGCTCTGCCACCTCGTCTGTCACCTTAACTGCAACTGCAACTTTATTATTGGCCTCTTCCTGGTAAGCAATGGCTTTCTCGAAATACAAACCTATACTTACCATCTGTTTTACAATATAAAAGGTCGTTTGCCTATCTATATCTGACTGTTCGAGCAAACCCCTACCGAGTTCGTTAAGTCGGCGCGCTGCTATCTTCGATGCATCTGTATAGTATTGTTGGGATTTGAGGCCGGTCTTTGAAGCCTCAACGATCCAGACCTGCTCTGATGACGCGTTCTTTTCTCTTTCCGAGAGCTGGTTGAGTACGTGGCTGTTTTTGACAAGGGATTTTACAGAGCGCAATACCGGGGAAGAAATACGATATCCTACAATCCAACCAATAACCGCCACAGGCAAGAGTATAGCCGAGGCGATCAGGACGATAATGAGCAACTGTTGATTCGCTACAGCAATCACCTCATTCACGGGAGTCAATACAAAATAGGTCCAGGGGACTGACGACAGCGGACGCCGGGTGACTTGGAATAACTCACTCTTTCCGGCTGGTACTTCCTGAAATGTTATTGGCGGTTTAGGCTGGCTTTGTATGCTCCTCAGATTAGCATCTGCTAAAACAAGTACTGGGCTATTCTTTCCATAACGATTCTCATCGGTGAAATTCTGTTGTATTGTTGTATTGAGAGGAGCAATAGATGTCAAGTGAGTGGTCGGATCAGGATCGACAATCCGCACACCGTTCTGGTCAAGTATGAAGGCATAACTACCGGCCCCATTAACTCCCTTTTCGTTGTTGACAATTTGCCAGACAGATTTAATATCAAGCGTATCGCGCACCACGCCTAATAACCTTTTCAGTGTGGTTGAATAAACCGGGGTGTATAAATCGACTGTGGATTGATGAGTAACGGGATCATAATAAACGCCCGACAGAAACTGCTGACCTTTTGCTATTTGCTGTGCATCTTCTGGAGGAATCATGTACTTCCCATGCGGCTGTGGTTTCAAACCGTACAGGGAATAAGACAACAGGACCTTTCCCTCTAGATTGAAAAACGTAGCGATTGTTACATCAGGATTGATCAATCGCTGGATAGCAAGCCCATTTTGCAAGATCGTGGGTACATTTTTTTGATCTCCCACTGGATCCAGGAGATAATCTTGAACCAGAGGCGTGTAGTCTAAACTTTTTAATATTAACAATTTCTGTGTTAAATAATTATCGATTAACTGAGCATGTGTCTGCGCATCAGTTTCCATTGTCCTGCTAGCCTGCCTTATCAACGTGGACCGAGACTGAAATTCACTAATGACCAGTGTAAGAAGGAGCGGTAAAATGGACACGGCTATGAGCCACAAAGAGATACGTATGGACAACGGAAGCGACTTTCTTGTAGATGTCTTTTTTGACATTTGCGTTGCTGTTCCTATCGAGGCCATAGCATCGTTTTCCCTTCTATTCGTGAGCGATGGTGTGCCTCTGGCACAGCCTTCTGTTAATTCTCATAAACGATGGTACCCGTTTGCAATGAAAACTGAGCAGTATTCATTTGGAAAGGCTCGGCTCAAGGCGAACAATACATGCCGATGGTCAACAGTTCGCTGGGGTTCATATTTATTTTCATATCGTTGTATATCAGTTTGCACTGCTGTATGTCAGAAGTCAATCCAATAGTACTACCTGGTCATCTGATAATTACCGGCTATCGTACAGTGAGCTACGTATGGGGAGAGAAGTCGAAGAAAGTTAGTATTTACGTCTATCTTTGTAGACATTTTCGTAGCGTGATATACTTGTGGCGAATTGGTATGTAAATGAATGCCCCCAGGGGATTCTTCCTCTTGGTTTTTGAGGAGTGAGCAAACCCATGGCGCAGCAGAAAGAAACGATCACGAATAGTCTCGCTGATGTGATCCAGGTGATCCAGCTTGGTCGGAAATCTGGTGTGCTGACCGTCGCGCGTGGAGAAGGCGAGACATTTGAAGAGGGCATGATTACATTTGTCAACGGACAGGCGGTAGCGGCTCAAACAACGGTTTTTAACGGTCAGAATGCTTTGCACTGGCTTGGTCGTTGGGGAACCTGTCGCTTTGCGTTTACTTCCACACCTACCTCTGAGATTCCTTCCATTCCCGCTCCTGTTAGCCCCCCTGCTTTCGAGCAACGCATGACGGATACCGGAACGCATCCGCGTATTCCGATATCTCCCTTGCGGGAATCTGCTGCCAGAAGACAGGCAAGCAACGGCAGAACAGAGCAGATCATTTCATTCATACCTGCATCTGTCGTTCCCCATCTTGTGATATCTCTTGAGGAAGCGCTGCATCGTGTCGAGCAACTGGGCTTATCGCGCCAGCACCGGCGCCTATTGTTGCTGGTCGATGGACAGCGCAACGTCGCAGAGATAGTGCGTTTGATCGGACCCACACAGTACGAAGTGCAGAAATTGCTGGCGGATTTAGAACAGGCTGAGATCATCCGGTCGTAAAGCTACAGAGTCAAGGGAACCTGCCCATCTTGCCTTGACTGGACAGCAATAGCTGTACTATGCTGTTGCTGTTGGAAATGCGTTCCCTGATAGTTCAAAGGAGTAGCATATGATTAAGCCCTACACCGCCGTCGGACTCATCCCCACTGTGCGAGGCATC
>VBHV01000563.1 GCA_005881995.1 Chloroflexota bacterium
CCACTTCACCACCTGGGGCAGATTGCATGATCTCTAACCCCTGGCGCAGGGTCATCATATCGCGCATGAAACAGGCGACGGCTGAGGCAGCCGATCCCTTGTCCTTTGAGACTTCGAAGCGCCGCGTAGTTCCCTCACCGGCCGCTTGAGCCGCTCGCGCCATCTGATCGGTCGATTTGGCGGCGTAAGCATCCTGGAAAATATCATCCCATCTGCCCCATCTACCGCGCAGGGGTTTCCAGCCAAGCTGGCTATCGCTGACGGTGCGCCATTTTTCCTCGGTGAATTGCATCCAGTCGTCAAACAGGCGCGTAATGGCGGCTAACTGCTGGCGCAAACGCTCTTCCTCTTCGGAGGGGCGCTGCGGGAACCCTTGAAAGCCCTGGGCAAGGCCACCGGTTGTCTGCTGGCTAATCATGCCGTCGGGGCCAAGCTGGGGAAAGCCCATAGGCATGGGCTGCGCGGTCATGCCGTTGACTCCAGTGACGCCGGGGAGCGCACCGGAGGTATTGCCACCGAATATGCCGGAAGCGCCGGTGAAGGCCGCGAGATTGGGAGCCATCTGCCCATTGGGCATGTTCAACATGGGTATTTCTGTGCCGGCGGGGAGTTCGCCAAGGACCTGGATGCCACTAGCACCCAGCGAGGGGCTCATACTGTAGATGGTTGAGCCGTCTGGTAAGAGCATTCCCTCGCCAAAGGCGGGCAGACCGCCGATGACGATTTCCTCGTGGCCAACCGCGTCCAGGATGCGCCACGCCAGGCGTGGGTGTTTCATGGCCCACCAGACACGACGCATAATAAAGGTACTGGCGAAGGTAAAATTCACGACCAGCCAGACGATACCGCGTACAGCCAGCCAGTTCACGAGCGCAACAAGTACTATCCAGTACCAGGCATCGTGTTGCCCTGCCTCTTCAATGAAGGTGAGTACAGCAGCTACCGTCAGGCTGGGATCGCGCAAGGGATTGATAAAATCGACGATGCGCCAGAACCATTTCCGGTCTGTTTTCGCTTTCAACATGCGCTCCTCTCGACGCTGCCGCTGGTCCGGCAGGCCGGTGTTTTCTCTCAAATAATCGATGTGGGAAGTTTAATTCTCTAACATTGTAAAACGTATGGACGGATTGCCATTGGCTATCCCGGTACTATAGTACCCCGGCTATACAAATTGTTTTTGGATTTCCAGCAATTGCTCGATGCCATGTTCTGCCAGCACGATTAAGGAATCCATGGTGGCACGGCTGAATACACCGCCTTCACCTGTACCCTGTACTTCAATAAACTCGTGCTGGTCGGTCATTACCACATTAAAATCAACGTCCGCGCGAGAGTCTTCTTCGTAGATCAGGTCGAGCAATATTTCACCGCCTACGACGCCAACACTCACGGCTGCTACCGCCGCTTTGACGGGATGGGCGGCAAGTACTCCGCGTTTGACCAGCTGCGAGCAGGCGCGGTGAAGCGCGACATAGGCGCCGGTGATCGAAGCGGTGCGCGTGCCGCCGTCGGCCTGGAGGACATCACAATCAAGCGTGATAGTGCGCGGCCCCAATTTTTGCATATCCACCGCCGCGCGCAGCGAACGGCCAATCAGGCGCTGGATCTCCTGGGTGCGCCCACTGATACGCCCATCGCGCTCGCGCGAACTGCGGGTATGCGTGGCACGAGGCAGCATGTTATATTCCGCTGTGACCCAGCCCTGACCTTTCCCTTCCAGGAAAGGCGGTACTTTTTCCTCGATGCTGGCCGCGCACAGGACGCGCGTCTTACCTGCTTCGATGAGTACAGACCCCTCGGCATAGTCTAAAAAATCCACGATGAGGTGTACGGGACGTAGTTGAGTCCGTGCACGCTGGTCAATACGTGTCATTATTGTAGGCCTTTCTCTGAACTATCATTACTGATAATAAGGGAAATTACGGGAAGCAGGCGAAAACTGCGGCCCGATAGTATTATTCACCTAGTACATCTTACCCAACATACACAAGAATGTGGTACTATAAACATGGGAACGACGCGTATATCACTGTGCGTGAACATAGCTAACCATGTTTTAGAACACGCCAATACATATCTTCATGGGGAGAACGAGACAAAGCGCGTCTCTTCTCAAAGCGGAACCCCCCGTGAATAGTGGTAGGTAGAGACTTTCAGCAACCATTGCCATTAATATTTAGTGAAGGTGGTTTGTGCCTTAAGAAAGGATTGTTCCATGCCCGCATTATTAAGAATACCTGCAACAACACCGCAGCAGATACACGCGAGTCGTCTTATCATAGCCACAAATCGGGGTCCCGTTGAGTATTACTTGAGCCAGGACGAGGTTTTGAAACATCGTCGAGGACCGGGTGGTGTCGTTACCGCGCTGATGGGCGCGGCAAAACATATGGATGTGACGTGGGTGGCGATGGCAATGACTGAAGGCGACCGCATTGCTATCAAAGATGCCCAGCAGCAGGGCGGAGTGTTCCGATCTCCGCTTCATGGACAGAATATGCAGCTGCGCTACGTGGCTATTCCTCGAAACGCGTATCGCAAACACTACGAGGAGATCAGCAACCAGTTACTGTGGTTTTTACAGCACTACCTGTACGATCCTATGGAGAACGCCTTTCCCGTGCAAAAAATGCAGGATGCCTGGCAAAATGGCTATTATGTCGCCAATCGCGCGATTGCTGACGCTGTCAATGTCGAAGTTGTGCGCGGTGAGGGAATACCTATTGTTATGCTGCACGATTACCACCTCTACCTTGCTCCTGCTATGATTCGCGAGCAACATCCAACGATCATTATGCAGCAGTTCATCCACATTCCCTGGCCTGATATTCGCTGCTGGCAATTCATGCCCAGCAATATTGCGCGAGCCATCTATATTGGATTGGTAGGAAATGATATTATCGGCTTCCAGACGGAGCGGGATGCGCATAACTTCCTGGAAGGCGCGCGTACGTTGCTGGAAGGATCGGTGGTTGATTTTGAGGCGAGCGCGGTCTGGTGGCAAGGACACCGCACGCAGGTGAGCGCTTATCCAATCTCGATTTCAGTAACAGAGGAAAAACGGCTTGTACAAAGCCTGGCCGGGAGACGAGCGGCGAATAAGCTCTTACCGCTGCTGGGCGAGAAGACTATTGTGCGGGTCGATCGCATCGAGCCGACAAAAAATATTGTGCGCGGCTTCCAGGCCTATGCGCTGATGCTCGAACAACATCCTGAGTTACGCGGCAAGGTCAGTTTTCTGGCATTTCTTGTGCCATCGCGCCAGACACTGGCAAAATATAAACGGTATACGTCCGAGGTCAAGAAACTGGTTGAAGAGATCAACTCGCGCTATGGCAGCGAGAATTGGACGCCGATCCACCCGTTCTACGAAAATGATCGCACCCAGGCGCTGGCGGCCATGCAATATTATGATGCGCTGCTGGTGAACACCATTATTGATGGAATGAACCTGGTGGCGAAAGAGGGGCCGGTGGTGAACAAACGCGATGGTCTGGTGGTGCTCTCCCGCACCGCTGGAGCATTCCAGCAAATGGGCAAGGCATCTCTACCCATCACGCCGACAGATATTACCGATACAGCGGAGGCGCTCTACCAGGCGCTCACTATGCCACGCGAAGAGAGACGCATCAAGGCCGCGCTGGCGCGGCAAATCGTAGAGGGTCAGGATCTCAGTGTCTGGCTCCAACGCCAGATCGGCGACATCAACGAATTTCTTGATCGCCTGGAGTCCCGGCTCTCTAGTCACGAGATCATGTTTAGTGTTGCGGCTGGCAGCGCGGGGTAGAGTGATCGAGGGCAACTACACAACCGCTTCCAGTGCCGGGATCGATTGCCACCCCTCACCGCTACCAGGGCGGGGGCAAGCCCCGCCCGTACCCTATACGGACGGGCCGGTTGTGCTTCGTATAGGGTACGGGCGGGGCTTGCCCCCGCCCTGGAACCCCTGCTTCAACGCACACCTTCTGCAAAAACATGAACCTTACCCGTTGTCCCCAGTTCCGCGTGTCATGGCTACGTAACCGGTACGAGCGACTTCGCGGATGCCGTAGCTTTGCAACTGACTGACCAGTTTTTCAATCTTCTCTTCGCTGCCTGTCACCTCCAATGTGATGGTGTCGCCGGTCACGTCGACGGCATGCGCGCCGAAGAGATGACCAAGTTCGATAATCTCGCTGCCATTCGCTGCTGTGCTATTCACCTTTACCAGGGCTAGCTCACGAGCAACGACTGATTCAGTTGAAAGGTTGACGATATGCCGGACATCAACGATTTTGCGCAGCTGCTCCAGCAGGTGATCAAATCTGACCTCGGAATCGGTGACGCTGACCGTAATGCGCACGACATCCGGCAATTCACTGCGTCCAACAAGCAGCTTCTGCATGCTGGCGCGGCGGCGGCGAAGCAGGCCGATCACGCGGTCAACTGCCCCGGGATGGTCATTGACGAACACCACCAGGGTGTAAGAACTCTCTGTACCGGGCGGAACATTGGTCTGACCCGCCCGCTCCGTAGGAACCCGCTGTATTGCGCCCTCCTTACGGTCGCTTGACCCGGCATTACTCATGATCGCTGTTCTCCCCGGCATGTTCTTCGATCATGGAGGTAATGGCGGAGCCAGGAGCGACCATGGGGTAGACATTCGACTCCGGCTCGATCACGAAATCGATGATGACCGTTCCCTCGGTCTGCATGGCTTTGTGTACTGCCGCGGCTACGTCCTCCCGTCT
>VBHV01000564.1 GCA_005881995.1 Chloroflexota bacterium
GTTTCAGCTACCTGAGCCAACTGGAATGCAGCCGCTGTCACCGTCAATACGACGCTGACCAGTTGCATAACGCCAGCCCGTGTTGCGCCCGACCGCTGCTGGCAATGTACGATCTTACCTCGCTGGCGCGTGACCTGGCGCCTGGCGAAATCGCCGGCCGCGAGGCGACAATGTGGCGCTATCATGAACTGCTGCCGGTGCGGGAAGCCCGCTCTGTGCTGACGCTGGGAGAGGGGATGACGCCACTGTTAGCCACGCCGCGCCTGGCATCGGTAGGACTGGAGCGACGAGCGAGGCTGCTGGTTAAGGATGAGGGGCAGAACCCGACGGGCAGAGTGCGTGGTGTGGTAACGCCTACTGCCGGTAATGCGGGAGCTGCGATAGCGGCATATGCTGCGCGCGCGGGTATACCCGCTTACGTGTCTGCTCCCAAAGACGCGCCCGAATCGTGTATATTACAGGCTCGTTGCTATGGTGCTGAGGTGGATCTTATTGCTGGCCTCATTAGCGACGCGGGGCACCTGGCTGCCGATGTTGCGCGCCAGCGCGGCTGGTTCAACGTGGCGACGCTGCGAGAGCCATATCGCGCCGAGGGGAAGAAAACGATGGGCTTAGAGCTGGCCGAACAGCTTGGCTGGCGTTTGCCCGGTGCGATTATCTACCCTGCCGGGGGCGGCACAGGTATTGTTGGTATGTGGAAAGCGTTCGCGGAACTGCGCGAACTGGGCTGGCTGCAGGACGGGCAACTTCCCAAAATGATTATTGTGCAGGCCGAAGGATGCGCTCCACTGGTAAGAGCGTTGCATGAGGGCAGAGATGAGGCCGAAACGTGGCCCAGTTCGGAT
Source organism: Chloroflexota bacterium (assembly GCA_005881995.1). The sequence continues at coordinate 846 of VBHV01000564.1, forward strand.
GCGCGAACTATAGCAACTGGTTTGCGCGTCCCATCGGCTATTGGCGATCGGCTGATTCTCCAGGCCGTGCGCGAAAGCGGGGGGACCGGGCTTACCGTCAGCGATGATGAGATGCTGGTCATGACCCGCTATGCTGCCCAACGCGAGGGCATGCTTATCGCGCTTGAGGCTGCCGCGACCATCGCAGCTTATCACAAGCTGCTAGCAACGCATGTTTTGTTGCCTGAAACAGAAACCGTCCTGTTTTTTACAGGCAGCGGCTTGCCAGATGTAGGAAGATTTGTATAAATGTTGACTGGACCACAGTAATTTGTGTCGAAATATGTTATGCTACGAACGTTAAAAGGCAAATGCATTATATGTTATTCTACTGCTCTGAAAGAAAAAAGATAAGGTAAATGTAACCAATGGACACCTCTATCCGTCTCTACAACTCGAACAGTAGATTGCGCTCGACGCTGGGTACTGAAACGCGGAGCTATTCTACCAGCCCTTTACAGGAGGAAGAGGATAGAAGCGTAGAGGTATCAGGTGACGAAGAAGAACGAGTGACCGACTCGATCTCTTCGCAATCGATAAGTGTGCTGGAAGAACCGGCACAACGGGTAGATGTAGCAGACTTTGAAGCGATTTTTCAGCGTTTTCAAGGGCCTATCACCAATTTCATCTACCACTTGATTGGCAATCGTGAACAAGCCTATGATCTTGCGCAGGATGTTTTCGTCAAGGCGTACAAGGCGTTGCTCGGAGGCACGGTCGTACAACCAGGAGCATTATCGGCCTGGCTGTACCGCATCGCATCGAATACGACGACCGATACACTACGCAGGCGACGTTTAATTTCCTGGTTGCCCCTTTCATTGTTTAATGAAGATCGCGGCATCGGCGCAGGGGTCATTTCCGACTCAGGCGGCGCGGCATCGGAGAACTTCAATTCAAACAATGACGATGGCGAGGGGCGCGGCGTTAGCTCTTTCCATGAGCGCGGGGGCTATGACGGCGGGCGTTTTGAAAATCGCGTAGCTGACCGCGAAATCGTTGAGCGTATCTTAAAGCAGTTGCCGCCCAAGTACGCGGTCTGCTTATGGCTCTACGAAAACGATGGACACTCTTGTGCAGAGATTGCAGGCATGCTGAACATCAGCGCATCGGCTGTCAAAATGCGCTTAATGCGCGCACGCGAACGGTTTATTACTTTATATCAACAAGAAGTGGGTGACCAGTGAATTGTGAGCAGGCCCGGACGATGATGTCTGTCTACCGCGAATTGAAAGACGGAGAGTTTGATACCACTGAACTGGATGTTCACCTGGAACGGTGCGCGTCCTGTCGGCAAGCGTTGGCTCGCGATACATTCGTCGGCGACCAACTACGCGCCCTACCGGTAATTGAACCACCGCCCGATATGCATGCGAAATTGATGCGCGCATTAGCCAGCGAACACCTGCAATTTATGCAGAAAGCCGCGCCGGGAACTGTATCTACTCCTGAGTTTCTCAAGCCTTATCTCCACGAACACGCTCAATCCACCCATCAATCCAATCTCTTCAGCGCATTCTCTACGGCTGAGACGGGGCCGCTACCGCTTATTCACGCGAAACGCAAGGGGCGCCCCCGTTCACATATGAGCAATTTTGCGGTACTTGGCCTGGCGGCGATGTTTTTGATGGTGCTGATGATGGGCGGATTGATCTCATTGTTGCTTCTGGCTCAGGGAAGCGCAAAAGGGGTAGCACACATAGCTACGAGTGGCGGCGCCTCTATTAACCACCCGATAGAAATACAGCAAACCTTCTACAAAACCACTACCTCCTATCAACATGTGGGAAGTGCGGTGGCCGATCGCGACAACATCTATTATTCCGCCTATGGAGATGGAACTGATTCTTCCTGGATGTTACTACAACTTAATCGTGCAACCGAGACCAGCACACCGTTGCTGAATACGCCCAGCAATGGGCCGCTGGTGATCCTGGGCAGTTCGCCAGCATGGATCGTATGGTTACAATACGATAACCCGATCGTGCAGCCGTATAGGAATCTTCCCAACGTTCCCCAGCACTTGGATGTGGCATCCTGGAGTGTGCGCTATCTTTCATTGACGCAATTGGCCACTACAGGAACGCCAGCCAGGCCGACAATTTTGCTCAAAGGGACTTTCGACCCATCGACGGCTCCGTACTGGGTACATGCACCCATTCAGGGCGTATGGTTTACGCACAATATGCTGCTGCTGGCTATGCTTGATAAGAGTGGCATTGGGCGCCTGTTCGCCTATCAATTGGACCTGGTAGGTAAACCCGTCGCTACCCAGGTTGCGACGGCAGACACCGGTCATATCTTTACATCACCGACTGCAAATAGCGATGGCTCTCAGTTATTCTGGGGTGATGAGTGGATGTCAGATACAGGATTTCTGAACAGTAATATCTGGACGCAGCAGGAGACCAATGCCTCCAATGCCCTGTACCCCACACATGGACGCTGGGCCGGGCACCCGGCGAAGATTACGCAGCAGGAGCTATTCCGCTCCGATGGTATGTCTTTCCGCCCACAAATCGCTGATGATACCTTATTCTGGCTCAGCACGGCCACTACATCCACTTCAGCAAATGGAACGCCCACCACGAGTGGCTCGCCGGGGGTTTCCACACCGCAGCCCAGCACGTCCATCATTCCTCGCACAGATACTGGCATTTACGCACCACCTCTGGATGCGACCGTGCGTGGCCAGGTGTTCATGCAGCCGCTGTACAGTGATACGCTCACACCGCCGGTATCTTTGAATAACAATGGCTTGGCGTTCTCGCTGCAGGTCGGGACAGACTTCGCGCTGTGGCAGGGCGACAAGGGGTACGAAATGTACGATGTCCCATCCCAGGTTGATGTGAGCGTTGGACATATCCTGGACAATGCGACATTCCTGGCGGTCAATGGCAACGCAGCAGCCTGGGTCGTGAACAATGCCACCAATACGACGCCCAGCGCCAGTATACTTCCTACAGCAAGTGTGTTCGCCTTTAACTGGCCGAAGTAGAGAAGATACCCTCGAGATCAGCGCAGCGTTAGACCTGCCTCAAGCTCACGCGAACGACGTCAATAAACGCGCTTTTTCGATTCGCTATGGAGGCAGATCAGCCGTGCTAATCAGCAAATGGTTGCACCGTGATCTTCCTGGATTGGCTCGTAAGAGAATACCTGTGTGAAGGCAAAGGGGAGCCGATCATCGCGCTCCAACATAATCCGGCAGCTACGAATTGCCCGTAACTTCGCCATCGCCTTCTAATGATTCTTTGCTCAACTCGACGATGTCCATTCCCAACTTTTGCACTAGCGTCGGGTCGAGACTAACGAGGTGCTCCTTTATCTCCAAATGCTGCTCTTCGATGCGTTTGACGAGTTGGAGCAATACCGTGTCCTGGTGGTCCAGGTGATCCATGAGGTTGCGGACTTCTTCTTCCCCCTTGCAGTTAATGAGGTAGTCGTTCTGAGCGGTGAGGCGATCTTTATCCGACTGGCGATTCTGGCTCATCATAATCAGAGGTGTAGCGAATGCCGCTTGCGCTGACATGGCAAGATTAAGCAGCACAAAAGGGTAAATGTCCCAGTGATAGAACCAGGCAACAAGGTTGAGCATGATCCAGACCACCATTATCGTTGCTTGAGTGATTATAAATCTCCATGACCCCATTGTTCCCGCCACCTTATCCGCCACCTTTTGCCCAATGGTCATGCTTTCATCGGCAACTTGATTCACATCAATAACGGGAGGATGCTCGTGCTTAAATGTGGGAAATTTGAAATGAATCCCCTCTAATAAGCCTTTATGCTCGTGTTGATGCACGCGTGTACGATTCTGGACAAGCACGTCCGATGATGGGGTAATGTCCATGCGTTTCTCCTTTCCTCAGTCGGCTGTCAGCACCCAAGCAGTTTGGCGATCAACATTCGCTGTACCTCGCTGGTGCCCTCACCAATCTCATTGACTTTGACGTTCCGCCAGTAGCGCGAGACAGGATATTCGTCCATGAAGCCGTAGCCACCATGTATCTGCACCGCTTGATCTGCCGCGCGTTTCGCGGCCTCCGAGGCGAAGAGTTTCGCGATGGACGCTTCCCTGGTGTAGGGTTTGCCCTGCATCTGCAACCAGGCGGCCTTATAATACATTAAACGAGCTACTTCTATTTCTGTATCCATATCGGCCAGTTTGAACTGGATGGCCTGGAATTTACTGATGGGCTGTCCAAACTGCTTGCGTTCCTTTGCGTAGGCCAGGCTCTCATCCAGGCAGGCCTGGGCGAGGCCGACGGAGAGAGCCGCAATAGCGATACGTCCACCATCAAGAATCTGCATGAATTGCTTGAAGCCGTCCCCACGCTGGCCAAGGATGTTGCCTTCGGGCACAACGCAATCTTCAAAGGTCAAGGGACGTGTATCGGAGGCTTTCCAGCCCATTTTCTTGTAGGCGTTGCCGATGATGTAGCCGGGGGTGCCTTTGGGAACGATGATGTTGGTGATCTCGTTACGGCCATCAGGTCGCTTGCCCGTTACGGAGGTGATGGTGACGCCCCCGGTCATGTCGGTACCGGCGTTGGTGATGAAGCTCTTGGAGCCGTTGATGTGCCAGTTCCCGTCCTGCAAGTAAGCACGCGTCTGGGTGCCGCCTGAATCAGAGCCTGCTCCGGGTTCGGTCAGGCCGAAAGCCCACAGTTGTTTACCGCTCGCCAGGGGTACCAGGTACTGCTCTTTCTGCTCTTTGCTGCCAAAAAGATAGAACGGGCTGGCTCCAAGGGAGGTATGCGCTTCCATGGTAATGCCTACCGAGGCATCGCCGCGCGAGATTTCTTCAATGGCGATGCAGTAGGAGAGGAAGTCGGCGCCCGCGCCGCCATATTCTTCGGGAAATGGCAGCCCAAGCAGTCCTAATTCAGCCATGTGACGAATAAGTTCATACGGGAATTGCCCGGTGCGATCCATTTCTTCGGCCAGGGGTTTGATCTCTTGTTCCGCGAATTCCCGGCAGGTATCGCGAATTGCCTGTTGCTCTTCGTTGAGCGTGAAGTCCATAATGTCGTACTCTCTTTCTTTGGCTTGCACAGAATAGTGGCAAATATGTAACGTTGACTTCTGCTTCATCATTATACGTGGTTCTGGCAAGGATTTTGAAGAGAAGATTGATAAGCGGTGAGGTTGACTTTATCTCCTGGACGATAATACCATCGTCCGTATTATCTGCCTGATAAAGCTCCAGGGCAGGGGCAAGCCCAGCCCGTACCCTATACGGGATGTTCACCCGTATAGGGTACGGGCTGGGCTTGCCCCTGCCCTAGAAGTGGAGAGACACAAGTAGGGTACGGGCTGGGCTTGCCCCTGCCCTGGAAAAGGGGAGACACAAGCGTCCCTACGGATTTACTGCCTGATCACTTTTCTCGACGCTGGCTCCAACGCCGCGGCGCAGCATAGGTACTTTGTCGAGAGCTTCCCAGGGTGCGTCGATGTCGGTGCGGCCAAAATGACCGAAGGCGGCGGTAGGCTGGTAGATGGGTCGGCGCAGGTTCAGCGCCTGGATGATGCCCGCCGGGCGCAGATCGAAATGCTCGTTAATCAGGCGGATGATTTCTTCGTCGGAGACTTTACCTGTGCCGAAGGTATCTACGAAGAGTGATAAGGGGCGTGCGACGCCGATGGCGTAGGAGATCTGCAATTCCAGGCGGTCGGCAAGACCGGCGGCGACGATGTTTTTGGCGATATGCCGGGCAGCGTAGGCCGCCGAACGGTCTACTTTGGTCGGGTCCTTACCGCTGAAGGCGTCGCCGCCATGGCGGGCCATACCACCGTAGGTATCAACGATGATTTTGCGCCCGGTAAGCCCGGCATCACCCATCGGACCTCCTGTGACAAAACGGCCTGTTGGATTCACGTAGATCCTGGTATCGCTATCGATCAGATGAGACGGGATGACAGGTTTGATGATATGGTCGATCACATCCAGGCGAATCTGCTCGTGATCGATATAGCTAGCGTGCTGTGTCGAGATGACGATCGTATCTACGCGCACCGGGCGGCCATGTTCATACTGAACCGTGACCTGGCTCTTCCCATCGGGGCGCAGATAGACCATGGGACCTGTGCCACCCCACGATCTGCGCCGCACCTGCGAAAGCTGGCGGGTGAGTTTGTGCGCCAGGCTGATGGGCATGGGCATGTATTCGGGGGTTTCGTTGCAAGCAAAACCGATCATCATGCCCTGGTCGCCAGCGCCGACGCGCTCCAGTTCGTCATCGCTCAGGTGGGCTACTTTGGTCTCCATTGAATTACTGACCCCCATATCAATGTCGGGTGACTGCTTGCCAATGGAGGTAACGACGCCGCAGGTGCGATAGTCAAAGCCGTAATCCGCGTTAATATAGCCGACCTGCTCGATGGTTTTGCGCACGATAGCCGGCATATCTATCCAGGCGCATGGGGTAATTTCACCAGCGACCAGCACAAGGCCGGTGGTGGTAGCAGTTTAGCAGGCGACGCGCGCCAATCTGATCACACAGCTTATCTGGATGTCCTTCGGTCACCGATTCGCTGGTAAAAAACGATTTCGGATTTTTCATAAAATCGCTCATAATGGGGTCTGATCTCCTTTCAATACAACGAGAAAGCTGTTACAAGATACAAAAAACCCCCTGGTTTCAGGGGGTTAAGAGTTTTACGGCTTAATTCCCCTCATCTTGCGGAATGTTCCGCCGGAATTGGCACCCTTCCTGCGCTTGGGCAGGCGGGTTGCCGGGCTTCATCGGGCCGTTTCCCTCCACCTCTCTTGATGAGAGCAGTTTCTGCTTCACATGTTTGATTGTCTAAGTACCAGGCAGCAGTTCACACCGCTTATAAGTATTGTACTTAACGAAGAGGCTTCTTGTCAATTCTACCTCAAGCCTGAAGCCCTTAGGTGCCCGACTCCCACGAGTTCAGGTATTTATCCTGCTCAGGAGTCAGCGCATCGATGCGTACGCCCATAGCATGGAGCTTGAGGCGCGCAATCTCCTTGTCGATCGTGGCGGGGATGGTATAGACATGGGGCTGAAAATTCTTGGCAGAGATGAGCATATATTCGGCGCCCAGAGCCTGGTTAGCAAAACTCATATCCATCACGCTGGCGGGATGGCCTTCGGCGGCGGAGAGGTTGACCAGGCGGCCTTCGGCCAGCAGGTGCACCTGGCGGCCA
>VBHV01000693.1 GCA_005881995.1 Chloroflexota bacterium
CAGCAGAATGGCCCGGCTTATCCTGCAAGCCAAAGTAGACGGTAGCCGCGGCATCAATGCCATAGGCCTGGTGTCCATAATAAATGGTGTTCAGGTACATGGCCAGAATATCGGATTTGGTGTAGTTGTCATTGAGTTGCGGAGCCAGTACCACCTCTTCCAGCTTACGCACAATAGTCGACGCATTGCCAACAATCAGGTTTTTAATGAGTTGCTGGCTGATGGTGCTGCCGCCTTCGACTACGCGCCCATCTTGCAGGTTCGTCAGGAAAGCACGCGCGATACCCAGCGGATCAATGCCCTGGTTCGACCAGAAATCCTTATCCTCGGTAGCAACAGTGGCATTGCGCGCGCTGGCAGCAACCTGGTCAAACGTGACAGTGGTATGGATGCCATCATCGGTTAACTGGTCCAGCAGTACCCCTTTGCTATCATAAATCTTCAAGTTATCCGGCGGTATCAGGTCATGAATAGTCAGCAGGCGATTCTCAAACGTTTGCTGTGTAGTGGTGACGAAGCGATACGCGACATAAGCTGCGGTACCACCCAGCGAAAGCAGGATGAGCAAGAGCGCCAACATCGTACTGGCCAGAGTCCTCCACAGCCGGTGACTGGCTCTATGATCACCGGCACGCGCCGCACGCAAATGCTTACGCGATAAATGATGCAGCAAGACTTTGCGCTGCCGCCTGCGACGCTGTATTTGCATCGCCAGTCGCTGATAACCAGCATAGGGCATAGCAGGAGACCGGAGGGTACGCGTCATAGCTGACCTGGGCAACACGACTGGTCGCGGAGTCAGAGGGTCGGGGACAACACGCATCGCCATCGGCACAGGTGTCTGTGGATCGGGCACGACGTGAGGGCGGTTTCCACGAACTTCCGGTCGTATAGACGGTTCCAGCCTCGCTATAATGCGCGGCCTGGGCGATGCCTGCTGCACCGACGGTATAGCCATCGTATCCGCGATAGGCGTCACCGGCTCGGCGGTCGATACAACTATCCCTGCAACACCCTCATCTTCCGCAATATTTGCCTTCCCATTAAGACCAGAACCCGCCTCACCTTCCACTACACCGGTGCGCTGGCGCCGCACGATGCGAGCATTGCGCATATGCCTACGCGCGAGATAACGCAAGACACGCAGTTGCCGGGGAGTCAATTCAATCGTCTCTTCTGACTCCTCGACGTTTATCTCTCCCGTAGTTTCGATGGTTTGTCCATGATCTTCTGGCATGCCCGCGTCCTTGCGTATTTTTTTCTATTGTTAACATAACATAGAAGATGAGGGAGTTCAATGACAAAATGGGGCATGGTGACCCAATCTCTAGTATGTTAGACGCAAGTGGCATAGTTTTTTGTTTCGGCGAAATCTCTTATTCCCCATTCTCCAGCGCCGCCTCAATCAAAGCCGGGAGAATCTCGTTAGTCAGAGCCTGTATCTGGTAGAGGCTTTCAGCCCAGGGGATATCCTGGTGATCGCGTACACCCTGCACTTCTGCCAGTTGCAGCACGCTTTCACCGATCAGGCTATGGAAATAGAGGAAGGCTCGCACGGCATCAGCAACGGGAACGTGTGACTCGCGCGTAATAGAGCCATAGGCTTCTCCCAGTTGCACTGCCTCCGCGCGCAACTCTTCCTCGGAGGTGCTATCGGTCAGAGCACGCAGCAAAAGTTCCAGCACGCGTCTGCCCAGGCTGCGGTAGCCTTCACGCGCCATTTCATTAAAGTGGGAATACCAGCCAAACGTATCGAGGGTGCCATCGGTAAAGGCAAAACGCACGCGCCCAAGTACACTCTGCACCAGCAATTGCGCGGCTGGCCGGGGTTTGCGCTCCTCTTCCTGGCGCAGGCGGGCCTCAATATCCGCGCGGCGGAAACGGCGATGCCCCCCATTCGTGCGGCGCGAAGGGAGTTCGTTGCGATCAGCCCACAGTCGCACCGTCGCGGGATGCATCCCCAGCAAATCGGCAGCCTCGCGCAGGCTCAACCATTCATCCTCAGTACGTGATGGTGTCATTGCCTCTCCTCGCACATGCAATTCACTCATGATAGACGGGTTACAGTTTTTCATGCAGTGTCGCGATTATGCATTGCATTCATTCTATAGGGTCAGCAAGGCGGCGTCAAGTTGCGACTACTCAGTCCTGAGAATTCAACTCTTTCAGTTTCTCTGAAAAACGGGTAGAATGAAGCACAATACATCACCGGACATGAACAATTACAGGAGGTCTCGCACAAACATGGACATCATCGATTTCTACCGCCTGGAACAGCAGCGCATTCACTACTGGATGCGTAACAGCATCAGCGATCTCACCCCCACGAATGGCACTATACCACCGAGGGCAGCGCCAACAACATTGCCTTCCTGGTCTGGCACTGCGCGCGCA
>VBHV01000694.1 GCA_005881995.1 Chloroflexota bacterium
TGGGTGATGTCACCCCGATGCCAGGCGCGGGACGCTTGCTAGTGGTGATCGAGGTCGCGTTGGGGTTCATCTTTCTGGCCCTGGTGATTAGCTACGTGCCCATCATCTACCAGGCATTCTCGCGGCGTGAGCTACGAATCTCCTTACTGGACTCACGTGCAGGTTCCCCGCCTACAGCGGTGGAGCTCCTGCGTCGCAATCACGTAGGCAAGAACGTCGAGGAACTGCGGATGCTCCTGCACGATTGGGAAGTGTGGTGCGCCGATATTCTGGAGAGTCACCTCTCCTATCCCATCCTGGCCTTCTACCGCTCGCAACACGATCAGCAATCCTGGGTGGAAGCGCTGACCGTCATCCTGGATACATGTGCGCTGATTCTCACGAACATTGACGGTGCACCGGTCGAAGCAGCCAGATTTACCTTCGCCATGGCCCGGCATGCCGTCGTCGACCTTGCCCAGATTCTGAATACCGCACCCGCACCGGCCGTGAACCGGCTGTCATCGACCGAATTTACCCATCTGCAAGATTTGCTTGCAGTATCGGGCATCCGCTTGAAGGAAGGAACGACAGCCGAGCAGAAGCTGGCCGAGCTACGCGAGACGTATGAGCCGTTTGTGAGTACCCTGGCCGAGCGCATACAGGTGTCCCTGCCACCCTGGATACCTCCAGCAGACACGCTCGATGATTGGCAAACCAGCGCATGGGATGAGATGTTTCCATCCATCCGTCAGACACTCAACAAGGTGATGCATCCGGAATGAATGAGACAAGTTCAGGGGCATCAAAGAAAGGATGAGAAGAGATGAACCAGTTACCCGATTGGATGTATCATGCCATTGAAGAGTCGTTTACATGCCAATTTGCCAGTACTACGGCTCGTGCTATTCCGGTGGCTTTCGCCAACGCCCCAAGGTGGCCATCCTTTTCTCGCCGGTTGGCGCCGGGCCAGATGAGCCGAAACATGTGCTGTTGGTGCAAGGACTGGCCGAGGTCGATGACACCAATCTTGAGTCCGGTTGGAAACGGTATTTTGCCGGCTGGGCACGACGACAACCTTCCGCTCGCCAATCGCTAGCCAGGATGGAGCAAGCCATCCCAGGGTATACGCAACGAGCGCTCATTCGTGTCCGACCGAGCCGCTTTCTCGGTTGGCCCGATGGCAATTTCCAGCAGGCCCCTGAAGTTGTGGAGGTGACTAATGATTGATTGGACAGAAGACCTGTTCGCGCAAATCGCAGCTGCAAGCCGTGTGGCTCTCAGCTATCCAGGTCTCGATGGCTACCCGGTGGTGCTCCCACTTCCTTTCACCTTTGATCGGGACAATCGATGTTTTAGCATGCCCATCCCGCACCAGACTCCATCTCCTGCATCAGAGGAGCAGGTGTCATTGACGCTCTTGTACTACGATGAGCAAAGAAAGGCTGAGCGATATGTGTTGTTCTATGGGCATTTGACCGAAACAGGAAATGAATGGACATTCACCCCTTCACAGGTAGTGCTTCCACAGTGGAGAAGCAGAGCGTGAGCGATCGCCTTCGTCTGTCACGAGCCAGGAGGCCATACCATCTTTAACATGGCTTCGCCCACTTTCAAACTGCGCATCATGTACATGGCAAGCTATGAACATGATCGCCGATTGGTTCGTTGACCATTTCGCCGGCAAGCCCATGCAAAGCGAACGTGTGCTCGTCGATGCCACGGGGCAACAGCAGATTACTCCTGCCTGATGGAGCCAGGGAGCGAAGCGAACTGAGACCTTTGGCGTCCCTTCCCTTGCTGGCAAGGGAAGGGTCTCTTTTACTCAAGAAAAAGAGAGGTGTCTCTTGTGCCATTACGGTGACTGAAGAAGCCCGGTGATGTTCCCGTCTGCGTCTTTGACCGAGGCAATAAGCTTCCCTCCACCGACATCTTGAACCTC
>VBHV01000565.1 GCA_005881995.1 Chloroflexota bacterium
CAACACCGCCTGTAGCGCCAGCGTCAGATCCCTGGGGACAACCGCAGGCCGCGCCTTCATGGGGTTCACCCGGCAACCAGCAGCAAGCGCCCAACGCATTTGGCGCCAGTGGTTCGGGTCAATCCTGGGGACAGGCAGCACAACCCGTTGACCAGTGGGGACAGCCCATCCAGCAGCAAGGGCAACAATCAGCCTGGCCCGGCAGCGTGTCACAACCTTCCTCCACACCTCCTGGTGGAAATGCACCCGTACCCTCGTGGCAACAACAGGGGCAGGGTATTGGACAGAACCAGCCTGGGTTCGGCGCTATGGAAAATCCTGACGGAGACCGTACCTTGCTGCGACCTTCCGGCGCTCCCGCTGCCGGTCCGCAGGGACGACTGGGTATTGTTCGCATCGAAGAGGGAAAAGAGCCGGGGCGCGTCTATGAAGTTCGCAAAGAGAGCCTGAGCATTGGACGCAGTCGCGAAAGCGACATCTTCCTTGAAGACCTGGCTGTATCACGACTGCACGCCTCCATCATCAGCATGGGTAATGGCAACTATGCCCTGCGCGATGAGGGCAGCGCGAACGGGACAAAGGTCAATGGACAGACCGTCAACAAATACCAGCCCTATCCTCTACAAGAAGGGGACAAGATTCAACTGGGTCAAACGGTTTTAGTCTTTGCGAGACGGTAACACTCGTGTAGGGATGAGAGGCGCCCGAATCAGGATATGCAACAAGATCCCTTGCTCGGTACGACGTTTGGGAATTACAAAATCCTGGCCCCGCTTGGTCAGGGAGGGATGGCCCATGTCTATCGGGCGCGCCAGGAGAATCTAGACCGCGAAGTCGCGGTGAAAGTTCTTCCACCCTGGTATGCAGCTGATCGTAATTTTGTTGTGCGCTTCAATCTAGAGGCACGCCTGATTGCCCGCCTTTCTCACCCCAATATTGTGACCGTTCACGATTTCAATGAAAGCAACGGGCATCTCTACATTGTAATGCAGTTGGTTGATGGCGGCACTCTGAAGCAAATTCTGGATACTTCGCGCGATGCAGTGAGCATGGGTACCTCCTTTCCTCCCTCGATGAGTTCACCGAATGCCCACCCGCTCCCTGGCACGATGGATGTGCTGGAAGCTAACCGTATCTTTCAGCAACTCGCTAGCGCCCTGACCTATGCCCATGAGAAAGGCATCATTCATCGCGATATCAAACCGCTCAATGTTTTGATGGACCGCTCAGGTCGTCCAATTCTCTCCGACTTTGGCGCAAAGGCGAAGAGGTGGATGGACGGGCGGATATTTACGCGCTTGGCGTTATGCTCTTTGAAGCTCTCACCGGGCGCACTCCTTTTGTCGGGGATAATTATCCGGCGCTCGCGCACGGGCATCTCTACCTGCAACCGCCAGACCCCCGGCTCTTCAATCCCCGGCTTTCGCCACAGGTCTGCCAGGTGATCCTCATAGCTTTGCAAAAAAAACCGGAGATGCGTTACCAGCAGGCTAACGACCTGGCCCTGGCCCTTGAGCAGGCGGTACATCCATCTTCTATAGGGATGGGGGATATTTCCGCGCAGCCAACGCTGAGACCCTCGGGCATTGAGCGCGCGCCTACCACTCCCATTTACACCTGTCCCACCTGCCACCGTCCCAACAAGCCAGACACCTACTTTTGTGTACGATGCGGCTCTCTGCTCAATCCCTGCCCCAAATGCCGCAATCAGAATCGAGCCAGGGACCGCTTTTGCACGCGGTGCGGGCAATCGCTGCAATACCGTATACAATAACGAAACCCCACCTTATGTAGGGGCGCAATGAATTGCGCCCACCTCTGGAAAATCGGCCTGTTACGAGGGCGCAATTCATTGCGCCCCTACATCTTACCAGGTGAAGTCATCCGCTTGTATGCATACTCGTTCCAGCACAGATCGTTGTTCATCGATACGTTTGCGCTGGAGGAGCGCGCGCTGCTCCGCGCTCAGTCCGAGAATGGTATGAATGCGCTCTACGATGATTGCTGGCGGTGTTGGTTTGGTGAGGTACTCGATGGCTCCTTCTTCAAAGCCATGTATCTGTTCAGTCAGGTGGTAAAGCGCGGTCAGCACGAGCACCGGTAATGGGGGAGTCAAATGCTGGGCGCGCAGCCAGTGGAGTACTTCCCAACCATCTACAGGCCGCATCTTGAGGTCAAGTATGATCAGGTGCGGTCGATACTGAGGAATAAGGCTAATGGCCTCAAGTCCATCGGCTGCCCCGCATACATCAAACCCGGAGTGTTTGAGATACACGCACAGCACATGCCGGATATCCACATCATCCTCGACCACCAGAATACGAGTCGTGGTCACTACATAATTCACTTCCACAATGACCTCCCTGTTGATTACGGGGCGACCTTGAGGACGCCCTTAAGGGGTGTGAACCCTATCAATTCAGCCACTACAACCATCGCGATACGAGGTGGACGCTTTCTGACTGCCAAACAACCAGATGCACTGTGTGTCAGGCAGCCGGAAAAGCATGTTAAATGACGTCCCTACGAACGCCGTGACAGTGGGAAACGCACCTCAGCGCAGGTGCGGGGGGGTGTTTCCCCTGTGCGGCGCAAATAAAAGCGGCCTTCAAGATCACCTATCAAATTTCTGATGAGTGAAAGCCCGAGTCCTTCGCTACTTTCTTCTACAAAAAGTTCGGCAGGCCCATCGCCAGTATCAAGCACTTCCACAATGACCATCCCGCCTTCCTCACGTCCTCGTATCGTCACTGTACCTTCTGCCTTACCCGCCATGCCATGTTTGATGGCATTGGAGACCATTTCATTGAGGACTAAGGCCAGGATGGATACTGCGCGTGAAGGGATGACGACGGCGCAGGGTTCCACTACAAAGATGATATGTGTCTCAGGTGGACGCAGCGTCGCATTGGCCACACCGACAATTTTGCGGGCAATATCATCTACACGCGCCTCACTCAGGTCTTCGTGTGAAAGCAGATCATGCGTCGCGGCAAGGCCTTGCACGCGGTTCACGCTCTCAGCCAGGATATGGCGCGCCTCAGACGACCGAGTGCGCCGCATCTGCAACGAGAGAATACCTGCAACGGTCGCAAGATTGTTCTTGACGCGATGATGCAGTTCGCGCAGCAAGATCGTCTTGATCTCCAATCCGTGACGCGCTTCCTCGTACAAACGGGCATTGTCAAGGGCGATGGCGGCCTCGTTGGCGAAGGTGATGACGAGTTGCATCTGCTCCTCGCTCAAGAGATAACGATGACTGCTGTAAATACAGATACAGCCCAGCACGTTGCGTTTGACCTCAAGTGGTACGCACAAGACCGAATGCATTTCAGACGACATGAGTGGATCATGTTGCAGAAAACATACCTCTCCCCCGGACTCTTCCCTGCGTCCACCCCGATGAAAGCAATCGACGGCCATACTTGGGCGCCCGGTTTGCACCGCTCGCCCGGCGCAGCAGTGGCCGACGGGGACTTCAATTGATCGTACGTTGGCCTCGTTGAGCCCATAATGTGCCAGTACGTGTAAAGTCTGTTTCTCTGCGTCCAGCTCAAAGATGCATGAACGATCAGCCCCGCTCAGCTGGACGGCCTGGGTGGTGATGATTTGTAGCACACGATCCAGGTCCAGGGTGGAGGCGATGATGGAGGAGACGCGGTGGATGGTGGCCAGTTCATGCACTTTGCGACGCAGCTGTTCATCGGTTTGCTCATACAAACGCGCATTTTCCATGTTGATGGCGATAATACCGGCAACTACTTCTACAAAATTGATCTCTTCACCCGTAAAGTCGCGTGGCTCGCCTGATTGCACGTTGATAACGCCGATGAGACGCACGACGTCTCCAAAAAAGATGATAGGCAGGGCCATGAGTCCATGGTACTCCTGGCCATAACTACGCGCTTCCATGGCAAAGACACCATCGGCGAGGGCATTCTGCACGAGCAGGGGTTGGCCTTTGTCGGCGACCCAGCCGCTATATCCTTCGTCCAGGCGCAGGGTGTAATGCATGCCGCCCAGAGGATGCGGCCCATTGGTGGCGCGCAGGGTGAGCACGCGCTGCAAATCGTCATAGAAGAAGATGGAGCAGAGTTCGGCGTGCAGCTCTTCGGCGACGTGCCTGGCGATGGATTCCAGGGCCTGATCCAGGTCAATGGTGGAATTGCTGACGCTGTTGATGCGCTGCAGGGCCTGCAGGCGCTGTTCCATGAGTTGCTCCATGTGTTGTTGTTTGCGCAGCACCTGGTCTATGACGGACTGGTAGCCACGCGTGAGGGCCATGAGGCAGAGCGATTGAAGTTGATAGAGATGGGATGTGGCAGCAACGCGCAGGGATTCTGCCGCTTTCTGCTCGTTGAAGATGGCGTTACATTCCTGGACAAGGGCATCAACATAGGTTTGCAGGCCCTGGATGCGCGCCTCTAACTTGCCTTCATACTGGGCAAGGGCGCGACCAGACTGTTCGAAGCGAGCGTCGAGGTCTGAGGGATCATCACTGACGAGGGCGTTGAGGAGGAGCCAGGCATCACTGCCTTCTTCTGGGCCGAAATGCGCTTGTGAGGCGCGCTGTAACGCGGCACGCAACCTGGCTACGTTTTGCGCGAGGATATGCTCAACCTGCTCCACTTTCCTACTCTTTACCACGATGGTTGCCTGTTCTTGCCGCGCTTGCTATGCTTTCGCGGTCATTGCTCTGCTGGATAGTGGTTGTGTTCAGTATTGCTACACTGACACGCCGACTTTCCACTGCTCCGATGGTTTGCTCCTCTGCCCAACATCACCTTGCCTCATTGTAGTTGGGTTCTGCCTTTCTGTCAAGAAATTCGGATCGAAATACGGGTGCATTTAGTATATACTAAGGAGGTTTCCACCATCGATCTTCCAGGTTCCATTCTCTTTTACTAAGGTCACGGTGTAGGTGAATGTCACAAAGAATGCCGCGGTAACAGAGACATCCGCTGTTGCGTTGTTGCCGTTCTCCTGCACATTGCTGATGGAGTAGCTAGTGATAACTCCACCCCACGCTCGTATAGTACTGATATAATTTTGCTCATCGGTGGTACTCTGGAGATGAGTCGACAATTGATTATAGGCGCTCTGCCCATCTCTATTCTTGAGAGCATCCAGAAAAGCCGATATGGTTTTCTCCGGGGTGGAGGTTGTCAGATAGACAACGGCAGCGCCGCCGGCTGCTACCGCGACGGTACCTCCTGCCACCAACAAGAAAAGCGCGCGTCGCGAGAGTCGACCGGCAGTTTTCACGCCGGTCGAAGCTATCTTCCGGGACATGGGCGGACGTAAGTGATCTGATGGCGCGTATGCCTGCTGCCCTCCCTGTTGCAAATGCTGGGGATACTGCGGGGAGTGTGAGTAGTGTTGCGGACCGCTCTGCTGAAAATGCCCTGGATGTGAGGGATGGTGAACTGGATGTCCCTGGATTGGACCTGTGAAATGTGCTGGATGTGAAGGTTGGGGGAGATGATGCCCTGGATGTCCCTGGATTGGACCTGTGAAATGTGCTGGATGCCCTGGATGCTGGGGATACGGATGTGGGTCTGTTTGCGGGAAGCGCATCGCCTCACTCGGAGCAAGCGGTGACGATGATCCTGGGGGGATGTTGATATGCTGTGCTAAAGGAACGCTTCCCGGTGCAGAAGGTGAAGGCGTTCCCTGGACATAAGGAACCTGTCCAATTTGTGCCGTTCCCTGCCCCATCGGGACGCTTCCCGGCTGTGCGCCGCCTATTGGCATAGAAGGACCGGGTATCATACCCGAACTATCCCTATCTTCCCTACCCCGATAACCGCATACGCCGCAGAATTGAGCATGATCTGGATTGTAAGACCCGCACTGAATACAAAACATCTCTCTGACCTCCTTTACCGCAAAACATCCCTTTTTTCATAAGAAGAATCCAGGCAAACAACACCTGATTGAAGATAGACCCATCCATTACTCTAGTATATAGCAAAAATAACTTCATGGATAGAGGGAAATAGGGCGGCTAGCAGATTCTACTAGCCCATTTAGCTACAAATGGCTTACTTCTCAGAGTGTTGAACGTTGAAATGAATATGGAAATGGCGGCCCTGTTCTATTTGGGAGGATATGACCTATGA
This sequence comes from Chloroflexota bacterium, assembly GCA_005881995.1. The sequence continues at coordinate 6,123 of VBHV01000565.1, forward strand.
AATGTTCAAGTTGCGGATTGCCACTCTCGCCATCTCGCGCAAATGCAAATTGCCCGCGCCGCGGCGCGTCACCAGACGCCAGGTCGAATGGCTCGAAATCGACCGGCAATGCCAATCCAGCTCATGCTGGATCCTATGAACCGTTCTCCTGGGAAGGTAATGGTGAAGGCGTACCTCTTGGAGCGGTCATGTCTCCCCCAAACGGGCAATGGGGACAGGGAAGTTCTGGGGGGCCGACAGCACCATCCTCCTACAACCCATCACTTGCGCAGGCGAATGCTCCGCAAGCTGCGCAACCAGAACAGATGTGGTTGCCAGGACCAGTTGCTGCACCCACGATATCGCCAAAGCCGATTACGCTGCAGCGCCCAATGTCCTCGCGCTTTCCACAGCCTCCAGGCTACAATCGTAATATGCGGATTGCTTTTCTTGTCGCCGGACTATGTGTAGTCGCCGGTGGCCTTCTACTGGTCTTCGTTTACTTTATGGCTATAGGTACAGGAAACAACACCGGCAATACAGGCAGCGCTACTTCGACCGTGCCTTCACCCACAGCCGCGTCCTCGCCGGCCATCACACCATCACCCACCGCTACGGTCTATCCCGGTTCGCAATTTATTGATAACGCGCAGGTGAGCAGCGCGGCTCCCTCCGGCTCGCAACCGGGGCAACCCGCAACCACCTTTAAGGTGAACCAGAAGCTTTATGTGTCCTTCAATCTACATACTGGTGGACAAAAGGGTGAAGTCTGCCTTATCTGGTATCTCAACGGTCAGCAAGCCTTCACTTCTAGTTTTGCAATCGGGGCGAATACCAAATTCAGTTATGCCTATGCAATCTATGGCAGCTCAGGTCCGTCCTATGTAGAGCTTTATTGGGCAAGTACTAACACTTGCGCAGATAAGATGCTGGCACAGCACGTTAATTTTACGATCACGCCATAATCGCATCCTACGTTTATACCAATAACCTGCGCAACACTTTGCCTACAAAATTTTTAGGCAGTTCTGAACGGAACTCGATTTGCTTCGGCACTTTGTAGGCATCCAGGCGTTCGCGGCACAAGGCCAGGAGTTCGTCAGCGGTGGCTTTTTCACCGCGTTTCAGGACGACGACAGCCTTGATAAATGGGGAGGGATTTTCATCCGCTCCTCGCATACTGACCACCGCGACCTCGAGGACTTTGGGATGTTCGTAGAGGACTTCTTCAACATCGCGTGGATAGACGTTGTAGGGCCCGGCGAGGATGAGGTCTTTTTTGCGGTCGATGATGGTGAAAAAGCCGTCTTCGTCCATGAGGGCAAGATCACCAGTGTGCACTCCCACTTCGCCGGGAGGGAGTGTTTCACCGCTCTTGACGTCGACGATGCGGGCATTGGTGGCGGGGAGTGGAAGGCCGATGCTGCCGACGCGCCGTTCGCCTTTGAGGGGGTTAGAATGCGTAGAGGGTGAGGCCTCGGTTAATCCATAGCCTTCCACGAGGCGCCCACGTGTGAGTTTCTCAAAGGCTTCCTGCACCTCTATGGGCAGAGGGGCTGAACCACTGACGCAGGTGCGAATCGCAGCTACGCCGTAGGAGCGCACTCTGGGATAGTTGGCGATGGCAAGGTAGAGCGCGGGGACGCCGGGCAGGAAGCCAGGATGGTGCTGCTTGATGGCCTGCATGACCTGGTCGATGCGCTGCGTGGGAAGTAAGATGAGGGTGCCGGCAAGGGCGATGGCGAGATTCATACAACTGGAGACGCCGTAGCAATGGGAAAGGGGGAGGACGCCCAGTATGACGGCACGGCCTCGCTTTGCGTCTGTCATCCAGTGGCGCTGCTGTGTGACGTTCATGACGAGGTTGCTATGCGAGAGCATGACGCCTTTGGGCGTGTCGGTTGTGCCGGAGGTATATTGCAGCAATGCCAGGTCTTCTGAGGATGTTTCACTGTTGATGGGGGTAACGGGCTGGCTATGCAGGAGGTGTTGAAACGCAAGGTGTTTCCAGGTATGACCTCTGCATACAATGCGCTCTGAGGGGGCGATCAGACGCCCTTCTTCGCTCGAAGAATCCCCTGGACTCTTCTCTCCATCGTTTTTTTGTTCTGCATTCCCCTCTATCAATGTGGGCGTACTTAACCTGGCCCCTACCTGTTCATTCATAGTGTTGGCGAGCAGGAGACGCTGGCGCAGGGGCAGGTATTCACGCACGTCGGTGAAGATCACCTGTGAAATGGCGGTACGCGCGCAGATACGCTCGATCATAGGACGGTAGGAGGAGAGTGTGAGCAAGATATGCGCGCCGCTATGTTGCAGTTGATAGGTGATCTCTTCTTCATTGGAGAGTGGGCTGCCGAGGACTACGACGCCTCCAACCTTGAGTATGCCGTACACGCCAATGACGTATTGTGGTACGTTGGGCAAGATGATGGCTACGCGGTCTCCTTTCTTGATGCCGAGGCTGCGCAGGGCATGGGCGAAGCGGTTGCTGGCGTGGTCGAGTTCACGATAGTCGATTTTTTGTCCAAAGAAGATGAGGCCGGGAGCATTCGGAAAAGCCCGCGCCGCATTGTTGAGCATATCATGCAGGCGCTGTTTGGGTACGGGTAAGGTTTCCGGCACATCGCCGTCATAGTGTTGCAGCCAGGGCATTTCCGCATGCCTGGCGGCGTGCAAGGCCGCAGAGTTCGAGCGCGCGAGTAGACCTGAGGGCGTTGAGGATGCTGGTGTGGGAATGCCATTTATCGTGTCCGCCTGTCGTGCGGCCTGCTGCCGGGCATCGATAAAACGACGGATTGCGCGGTTTACGGCGTCCGGGCGTTCAAGCTGCACCAGGTGAGCCGAGACGGGGATGACCACTTGCTGTGATCCTGGGATACAGCGGGCGGCATCTTCATAATGTTCGCGCAGAAAGACGTTATCGCGCTGTCCAAGTACGACGAGGGTTGGTACGCGCAGTTGTTCCAGGCGTTCCTGGCCACGCCACTTCGACAAGGCTGTTTCGAGCATGCGCTTGAGCGTACGCTGCGGAGCGTACAGCGCTACTTTGATGGTTTTCGCTACCCAGCTAAAGATGGGATCGGGGACGCGCAGAAGACGACGCACGATTTCGCGCACGATAAAACGCGAGGGGACCCCGATCATGACCAGCCCGCGAATGTCTTCGGGATGGCGCAGGGCATACTCGGTGGCGACGGCGCCGCCGAAGGAATGGGCGATGAGATAAAACGGGCGCGACACTCCCAGGCGCTCCAGCACGAGTTCCAGGTCATCCACCAGGTTTTCCATGGCGCAGGGCAGTTCGACGGGATCGTCGCTTAAGCCGTGCCCGCGTAAGTCAGGGGCGACGACGCGCATGGTCTGCCCAAAAAACTGCAACTGGTAGAGCCACTGCGCGGCGCTGCCACCATAGCCATGTACGAACACGAGCGTGTGCGTTGCATCGTCGGGTTCTATATCAACCGCGCTGATACGGCGAAGTTTCTCACGCTGCCTTCCAAAGGGTGCGTAGATGGTGTGCCGGTAGAGTTCAAT
>VBHV01000695.1 GCA_005881995.1 Chloroflexota bacterium
CCTATTACGCCCTCAAAGGCACGCCTACTCGCAAGGTTCGCATCCTGAACCTTCCGAAGTGGCTGTATACCATTACCCTCAATGTCTTTCGCAACAGTACGCGCAAGCGTGAGCAACACGTCATCTCGCTGGACCTGCCCGAGAACTGCGCGGCGCTTGACCTGGCGGATCAAGCTCTCGGACCCGACGAGGAGGCGCACTGGCGCGAATGGCGACATGAACTCGAGGAGCATATTGCTTCACTCTTGAGCCGTCTTGGGCTTGCAGTCAGACCAATGGCGAAACGTGACCAGGCAGTAGCAGCGCTACAGGATGAGAAAAGTCCTGTGAGAGTGGCAGCCGTGCGCAGTTTAGGAGAACGCAGAGAGGCCTCTTCGTTGCCATTGCTGGTGTCGGCTCTGCACGATCCTGCCTGGGAAGTACGAGCAGCAGCGGTATGGGCGCTGGGCGCATTCAGGGAATACGCTCCTGTTGAGGCCTTGCTAGAAGCTTTGGCCGACGAGGATGGCTCGGTGCGAGCGGCAGCGCTTCGTGTGCTTTCCAGCATGAGAGGACAGGTACCGCCAGAGTCATTGACACGCCTGCTCCATGACGCCGATCAGCAGGTACGTGAAGCCGCAGCCTTGACGGTAGAGGAACTTGGTGAGCAGGCGCCGCCGGAGCCTTCGGTTGCTCGATTGCGTGACGAGCACGTAGCTCAAGGAGAGGCCGCTCAGATGCCACCTGAGCCATCGCATCCTGAAGTCCTCCCACTGGCCTTCCCATCTCTCCCCCTCACCGTGCAGAGAGCTATGCAGCTCGAAGTGCTGGGAGGTCGATATCAGCTTCAAGGCTCTATAGGTCGGGGTGGGATGGCGACCATTTATCGCAGCTGGGATATGCGTATGGATCACGGCGTTGCACCATCCCAATATTGTACAGGTCTTCGACTATGGGCAGACCGATGGCAACTATTATCTTGTCATGGAGTTAGTCGAGGGCACGGATTTGCGCCGCTATCTGCGTTCCCGCGGTGTGCTCGATAGCAAACGTGCCATCATTATTGCCCACGACGTCGCCCTTGGGTTGGGGGCAGCTCATCGGAGGGCGATCGTCCATCGCGATGTCAAGCCACAGAATATCCTGGTAGGTCGTGAGGGCTCGATCAAGCTCACCGACTTCGGCATTGCCAGCGTATATCAAAACCTGAATGCTTCCCGCTTGACGACGACCGGCATGACGCTAGGCACCGTCGAATATATGCCGCCGGAACAGGCGCAGGGAGACATCGTCAGTCCCGCCGCCGATGTCTATGCCCTGGGCATCGTCATGTACGAAATGCTCACCGGCCGTACGCCGTTCGATGGCAATACAGCTGTTGTCGTTGCCATGCAACATATTCAGGACGCACCCAGGCCGCCCAGCCAGTTTAATCCGAATATTTCGCCCGCCCTGGAAGAGATTATCCTGCGCTGCCTGGAGAAAGTGCCGGAGATGCGCTATCGTGATGGCTCACAGTTGGCACGCGCGCTGGAGTCGCTAAGCGATGCCGAATTTGCAGAAACCACTCCTTCTACAACGGGGCCGCAACAGGCTCCAGGCGGCCAGATTCCGGCTCGTCCCGTCAACAGTGGCCGCGCAACGGCGCAGGGTGAGCAACCACCCACATCTTTGCCCAATCCCATGTTGCCGCTCAGTGTTTCAACCGGGCCTGACGGGGGCAGTCCCGCACCAGTGCCTGCGGTCGCATCCCAGCCGCCGTTCCGTCTCGATCAGCCGCAGTCCTTCGTGCCGCCAATAGTGTCTTCGGAGTCAAGCTCGACGCGCCCCTATACGCACAGTGGCGCCCAATCCCAGAATCGCCGCGATTCCCGCTTTGCCAGCGTCGCCACAGCGCTGATCCTGCTGGCAACCTCATTATTGCTAGTCTTTAGCATCTACCTTGCCTCCCAGCTTGGATTCATCAACCTGCCATTTTTCGACAATGGTGGAGCGCCGGCCACGCCCCGCGCAATCAATGGTATCGTTCCCGATCTACGTGGTGATGACTGGGCAACGGCGCAACAAGCCGCGCAGGGCGCGGGCTTTAAATTAGCATTGGGATATGGTCAAACTTCCCAGGCGGGGGTGGTCATACAACAGAACCCTGATCCTGGTAATCCGTATCAGAAAGGTATGACGATTGAAGTCAAAATGGGCCACAAGCCATCACCGAGTCCGTCGCCGTCACCATCGGCCAGCCCAACGGCATTGCCGACATCCGGCCCATCACCGACACCGACGTAATTGCTTTCATGGGGATCCAGTAGCTACCTATCTTCACGTTGCTTTTTCAAAATAACCCTCAGCGCATCGGCCTGCCCACGATTATACGCCGCCGAACGCACCCCCGGCCCTACAAGTGGCAGCGAACTCTTCTCGCGAATCTCCGCTGCGCGTTCACGCTGCGTAATCTCGTGCACCAGTTGCCGATCACTCAATCGCCAACCCTTTGAACGCGCATAATCGG
>VBHV01000566.1 GCA_005881995.1 Chloroflexota bacterium
GAAACGGGGCAGGGCGGCATCAAAGATATCACTTTTATTGTCAAAGGCAAGGGCGCGTACAGCCGCATGAAATACGAGGGCGGCACCCACCGTGTCCAGCGCGTCCCGGTCACCGAGGCCAATGGACGTATTCATACCTCGACCGCCAAGGTCATTGTGCTGCCAGAAGCCGACGACGATATCAATATCGAGATCAAAGATACCGATATTCGCGTAGATGTCTATCGTTCCACCGGTCATGGCGGCCAGAGCGTAAACACCACCGACTCAGCCGTACGCATCACCCACCTGCCTACCGGGCTGGTCGTTACCATCCAGGATGAGAAATCGCAGCTTAAAAATAAAACCAAGGCACTTTCTGTGCTTAAGGCCCGCCTGTGGGATCTAGAAGAGGCGCGCAGGCAGGAAGAGCTGAGCAAGTCGCGACGGTCGCAGGTGCAGACCGGTGATCGCAGCGAAAAGATTCGTACCTATAACTTCCCACAGGATCGCGTGACCGACCACCGTATCGGCTACACGCGCCACAACCTACCCGGCGTACTCAATGGTGAGTTAGACGAATTTATCGACAACCTGATCACAGTCGATCAGGCAGACAAGTTGCAGCACCTGTTTGAAACAGACGCAGCCGCAAAATAAGTCCGACTGCGAACCTTTTGATAGGCAGGCTGCAAGGAACGAACTGTGACCAGGGTCTTTATTGTCTGGAGACGCACAGGCGCGTCTCTGGGTGGAGGACGCGATTTATCGCGTCCCTACAGGAAGGGGAATCTCATGACACAACTGGTAATGGGGAAGAGTGAGACCTACGAAACCACAATTCCCGAAATCAATCCCTCTTACAGACTGCTGCTTGGCCCTGGTCCATGCAACGTTGATCCACGTGTTTTGCGTGTCGCCTCGGCGCCGCAACTCGGACACATCGACCCCGAGTTTTTCGTCATACTCGAAGAGACCGCGCAGCTCTTGCGCTGGGTCTTCCAAACGAAGAACGAGATGACCCTCTGCATCTCAGGCTCCGGTTTTTCTGGTGCGGAGGCCGTCTTATCCAACCTCCTCGAAGAGGGCGATACGCTCATCGCGGGCAGCCTGGGCTTCTTCAGCGGTCAAATCGTCGAAATTTCCGAACGAGCGGGCGCGAAGGTCATCAACCTGGCCACCGAACTGGGCAAACCCCTGGAGCCTGCGGCGCTCGAACAGGCCTTCAAAGAGCATCCAGGAGCCAAATTGTTCGCCACTGCCATCGCCGAGACCTCGACTGGACTCTTGCAGCCTCTGGAAGAACTGGAGCGCATCACGCACGCACACGGCGCGCTCTTCGTGATAGACGCCGTCTGCGGCCTCGGCGGCGTGCCGGTGCACGTCGATAACATGAAGATCGACGCCTGTTATGCCGGAAGCCAGAAAAGTCTCGGCGCGTTGCCGGGGTTGGCCCCCATCACACTCAACGACAGGGCCGTCAAAGTCATCGAGCAGCGTAAAAAGCCCGTGCAGAGTTATTATCTCAACCTGCATAAACTTCATCGTTACTGGAACGGCGATCACACCTATCACCACACCGCGTGCAGCAACCTGGTCTACACCATGCGTGAGAGCCTGCGCATCGTGCTTGAAGAAGGACTGGAAACGCGCTGGAAACGCCATCAACTGCATGGCGAAGCGCTTCGAGCGGGCGTCAAGGCGCTGGGCCTGCATATCCTGACGCAGCCTGGCTACGAACTGTCCGTCCTGACCGCCATCACCCTACCCGAAGGCGTAGACGAGCAGGCCATCCGCGACGGCCTGCTACAAGAATATCAGATCGAGATCGGCGGCGGCTTCGGCGCGCTGAAAGGCCGCCTGATCCGTATCGGCTTGATGGGCTATAATTCCTGCCGCAAAAACGTCGATACCGTTCTCTCAGCCCTTGAACACGTGCTGCCTCGCAGCGGCTTGCAGCCGCCAGCAGGCGCCGCTCTTGCCGCCGCCGACGCTGTGTATAAAGCCAGGGGATAACATAATGATGTAGGGGCGCAATGAATTGCGCCCACCTGGAGAGCCAACCCACGTTAGCGGGCGCAATGAATTGCGCCCCTACATCATTTCTAAAGGAACAAACTAGTAATGCCATTGGAACAGCCTCAATCGATCCGTACCATTTTTTTTGATGCCGGCTTTACTCTACTGTACCCCCATCCCTCGACGCCGGAAATCTGCCAACGTATTTGCCAGCAACTTGACCTGCATATTCACCTGGATGCGCTGCAAGAGCGTATGGTCGAAGCAGATGATTTCTTCTTTCGTCAATCACGCCAGGAACGTCACTTGTGGGCCAGCGAAGAAGCCATCAACGCATTCTGGCTTGATTACTATATGAATTTCCTGCGCCCCTTTGTAGAGGAACACGATGAACCGCGCCTGTATCAACTGGCACGCCGCATTACCCAGGAATTTGAACAGCATACGAGCTGGCAAATCTTCCCGGATGTCTTGCCCACGCTGGAAGTCCTGAAAGCCAGGAAGTACACTCTCGGCATCATCTCTGACTGGGGCATCTCGCTTGGCCGCATTCTGCACGAGCACCACCTCAACCGCTATTTTGACCATATGCTCGTTTCAGCCCTGACCCGCCATGCCAAGCCTTCACCCGCGCTCTATGAACGGGCATTCCTACATTCTCGACGTTCTCGGTGCACGCTCGGTTGGCATCACACCTATCCTGTTAGATCGCCGCCGGCACCTGCAAGAGAACAACGTCGATTGTATCTTGATCCACTCACTCACCGATCTCCTGGAACTGCTGGAGATATCCTGATATATGTAGGAACATGAAAAGCTATCTGATCGTTTCTCCCATCTATCCTGTGCTAGCACAATAGTTGGTAGATGCATAAAAATCATTTACCTTCAGATTTCAACCTGCTATACTATTCTCTAGACAGAAATATCCCCGGCAAACAATGCCTAGCGAGAGACGTGCTATACAAGGGGCAGGGTGTCCAATGAACAACTTGGAGGAGCAGCAGATACGGCAAATACCATACACACCGACTTTCGTACAAAACGCGCTGGGTGAGCCACTGCGTTCAGAGCAGCGCATCAACGAATTTTTCCCACGTGGTCTTTCACGTGGAGATTTGCTGGTTATTTTCATTGCCATCGTGCTCTTCATCCCCAATGCCTCAATCGTACAGGCGACTCAGGGCGCGGGAGGCGCAACCTATATTTACTGGCTTATCGGCACGATCACATTTCTCCTGCCGGGCGCTCTGGTGGTAGCGCAGCTCTACCGCTTCATGCCTGTCGATGGCTCCATTTATGTTTGGACGCACCGCGCGCTTGGACCGCTTCTCGGATTTTTCGCCGGCTTCTGTGCCTGGTTCCCCGGTGTGCTGGTACTCCTCTCAACTAGCGATAGCATCGTGACGCTGATTCAGGGGATTGGTGCGCAGATATCAGGACCTAACGTGAACTGGCTCGACGATCCTCGCTTACAGGGACTGGTTGTTGTCGCTGTGCTTGTGTTTGCCGGATTGGTCTCTCTGCTTTCCCTCAGTTTGATTATGAAAATAGCCAGGGTGGTTATTATCCTCTACGGAGTCGGCATTTTCCTGGTGGGGATGGCAGGAGTTGTCTGGCTGCTGAGTGGCCACGCGCCCGCCTCCCCGCTCACGAGTAGTACATTAGGCTTTAGCGGCCAGAACCTCGTCCTCTATGGAGTAATCGTGCTGGCGCTGCTTGGCATTGAAGTTCCTCTTAATATGGCAGGCGAGGAGAAGCAGGGCAATGCGGCCATGCTCTTCTTACGGTGGGGACCGCTCCTGGTGCTGATCGCCTATCTGCTTGGCACATTCGGCGTCATGGCAGTGGTGCCATCAGCGAACGCAGGTTACGGCTATTCGACACTCACCGCCGCAACCAGGGTTTTTGGCGCACCGGCATCGGTGCTGGTTGGACTTCTCTTCATCAGCTTTTTTTTCATTGCTACCATCATCTACAACATTGCTTTTGCGCGTATCCTGTTGGTCTCCGCATTAGATCATCGTCTTCCTCCGGCCCTGGCAAAAGTGAACAGCTTTGCTGCGCCCTATCGCGCTACCAATGTACAGGTCATTATCGTCATAGTCATCGCGGTCTTCACCTTCTTTGTGGGACCACTGCTCTATAATATTGATCCCAAAGTCCTCTCCGGCCAGGTTTACAATATTTCTCAGGCAACGACCACCGTCATCTGGTGTATCTCCATGATAATTCTGTTTCTCGATCTACCCGTGCTTTTACGTCGTTTTCGCGCGCTTTTCGCCCAAAAACGTGAGCAGCTGATTACAGCGCCATGGGTACTCTACCTGGCATGTATTGTTGGTGCATTAGCCAGCTTGCTCGGTATCTGGACAACGCTCACTCAATCATGGAATACTAAGTTGCTCTCGAATTCCGAATGGGCCTTATACGTCGGTGTTTCGGTGTTGATCTGCCTGGTTATCGGTCTGATTGGTTCGGCGTATCCACGCCTGCTGGGAAGCCTGAACGAGCAAACGGAAGCCGCGCGTGAAAATGCGCGCCTGTACAACGAACTGCGTCTCACCTACGAAAAGCTCAGCGAGGTCGATCAACTCAAAGATGCCTTTCTCACAACAGCCAGCCACGAATTGCGTACTCCGCTAACCATCGTGCAGGGCTACCTGGAACTCCTGGGCGAAATGCAAGAGGCAGACCTTGAAACACGCCAAAGCTTCCTCACCAAAGCCCGCCGCGCATGCGATGAACTCGTTCTCTTACAGGCCAACATCATGGATGCCAGCCGTGTACAATTCGACGTGGCCTCTCTCGTTTACACAAAAATTTCACTAAGAGAAATCGCAGCTTCAATCATTGATCTGTTTGAACCACTCATCCTACAACAGGAGCGCGAAGTCGAGCTACGCATCGACCCCGACATCACCGTCTGGGCCGATGAGACGCGCCTGAAACAGATTCTACGCAACCTGTTCGCCAATGCGCTGCGCTATTCACCTGAAAAAAGCCCTATTCGCATCACCGCCAACATCGAACCAGGCAAACATATGGCGCGTGTGAATGTAATTGATTATGGACCAGGCATCCCGCCTGACAAACAAGAGGCTATCTTCGACAAATTTGTGCGCCTGGAACGCGATATGCATGGAAATACGCGCGGTAGCGGTCTGGGACTCTATATCACACAGCAACTCGTGGAGGCTATGAACGGTAAGATCACCGTGAAAAGTAGCGGCACCGGCGCTGAAGGCTCTATCTTCTCATTCACCGTTCCTTTGAAGAAGGTCCAGACCAGGCCGTTATAATTTGGCTTCCGCCGCCGGATTAAAACGATACAGGCGAGCAGGGCGATGTGTCCCCTCCATCTTCTTCGCACCCGTATCTTCCAGAATGCCTGTCGATAAAATCTTCTTGCGGAAATTACGCTTATCCAGTTTGCGATGCAGGATGATCTCATAGACGCGCTGCAATTCACGCAGCGTGAATTGCTCAGGCAATAGATTAAAGGCAATCGTCGTGTAGTCCAGCTTGCCGCGCAAACGATCCAGGGCATAGTGCAGTATCTTCGCGTGATCGAAAGCCAGCGCGGGCAGCTGGTAGACCGAGAACCACCCCACATCCACCGCGTCATCAGCAGCTCTCACCTGCAGCCGCTCGGAGTCTAACAGCGCGAAATACACTACGGTAATAACGCGTGTGCGCGGATCACGCCCTGGATCGCCAAAGGTATAGAGCTGTTCCAGGTACACATTTTGCACGTTGGTCTCTTCTTGCAGCTCACGCTTGGCCGCCGCCTCCAGCGATTCATCCATATTCACAAAACCGCCCGGTATCGCCCACATTCCCTCATACGGCCACGAACGGCGCTTAACCAGCAAAACCTGGAGATCGCGCTGGCGCAGGCTCATCATCACCACATCCACCGTCACCGATGGCCGCTCATATTTACTGACATCATAGTGATGCGCTTTCGCCACATCTGTTTGCTTGCTCTGCACGCCGTCGTGCTGCTCGCTCGCAGGTTCAAGCTGCGTTTTCGTCTCTTCCATAGTGTCCAGTATGTCTCTTTCAAAATTAGTGTACATTTTACACTTAAAATACATGATTGCCTAAAACCTGTCAAGCTTTTCCCAGGGCTATTCCTTTCATCCTATTGCTTGCCGCAGCTCGCAACCCGTTCGTTGCAATTAGAGACATCAAAAACCATAAAGTTGCATCGTTTGCTTAACCATGATAGCATCACGTTGTCATCATAAAAAAGCAAGCTCGCATTTCCGAGGAATCTAATAAATAGCATGAGCATTGACGAACAACATAGAGCAACCGAACCAAAAGCGCCATCTTCTACTATTGTATCTGAAATGCAACATAAACGCCGGTATAGACGCTTGCTCTCACCTGTATGGCTTTGTCTCATAGCCGCGCTTCTACTACGGCTATTTCTGATTATTCACACGCACGGCATGATCGATGGAGACGAGGCGCTGGTAGGGATTCAGGCCGAGCGCATTTTGCAGGGGCATTTCTCCGTCTATTTTTACGGCATCCCTTATTTTGGCAGCCTGGAGGCCTACCTGGCATCCACCCTCTTCGCCATCTTTGGCCCATCCCCCTGGGCGCTGCGCGCCGAGGCCACACTTGTTTCGCTCGTGCTGGTCTGGCTGACCTGGCGTCTGGCCTCCTCCCTGGCTGATGCCGCGCATCTCTCACCATCAGTGAAAACATGCTTTACGCTGGTAGCCGGTCTCACAGCAGCGATTCCTCCGCTCTACGACGGCCTGGTTGAGCTGCGCACCTGGGGCGGATATATCGAGACCTACGTCCTCATGATCTTGCTGCTGCTCTCAGCTCTGCGCCTGACACAGCGCTGGCACGAGGGCGCCTCGCAGCTCGAACTGGGCTGGCGTTGGGCGGGCATTGGCTTGATCGTTGGCCTGGGCATGTGGGTCTACCCCCTGATCGTCTCCGCCATCCTCGCCTCCGCGCTCTGGATAGTGCTCGATCGTATCATCACCTTCGTGCGCGTGCGCCGCGAACTCACCGCCAACGCCACGCGAACTTCTACCACGTTCCGGCGTGCGCTGCAACCGCTCCAGCCAATCTGGACGGCTATTCCCGCCAGCCTGCTTGGAGCAACGCCAGCCATCGCCTGGGGCATCCAGCACGCATGGGCCAACGTGCAATACCTGCGCCAGCTTGGCGGTACCTGGTCGATCCAACGCATCCATACCATCCAACGCGTAACCAATACGTACCTGAGCTGTGTCGCGCCGCGTATCATCGGCGGCTCATTACCCGTTGAAAGCAAGCTCTCGGCAGCCTTCCATTCATCCCTGCTCATCTTCACCACCTTCTGCATCTTCGCCACCGCCGCGCTTGTGCTTGTCTCGTTGATCTGGCACCACCCGGCATTGCAGCGCATACAACGGCTCGCCGCCCTGCCAACGCTTTTTGCCGCCTGCGCAGCCATCATCTACTGCACCAGTTCCGCCTCCGCCTTCAGCCTGATCTCGTGCAGCCTTGACCTGACTGGACGCTACGCCACCCCCCTCATGCTGGCCTTTCCATTCTTCTTCGCCACCATCTTTACAGCAGCATTTCTCGCCATCAAAGCATTCCCTGGGAACACATCCGTCGCCCGCCATAATTCCCCCCATCCCAACCTCCCCGCAACAAACCATCCAGAAACACCCGTAGGGGCGGGGGTCGACGTGGGGCGGGGAAGGGACGCTTGCGTCGCCCGCCATAGTTCCCCCGATCCCAACGGCCCTGCAACAGACGATATTGCCGTCGTAACGACGATGCATCCAGGTGGACGCGATAAATCGCGTCCCTACATCACCGCCGCGCGCCTCGTCATCTTCGCACTGTTGCTCGCTTATCTTGGCGCGCAGGCCTGGACGTACAATCTATCTTATCCCAATTATGATTTTCAATCGCCCTATTGCCCGATTATTCCAGCCAACTATGACCCCATCATCACATATATGGAACAGCAGCACATTCGTTATGCCTGGGCCACCAATCTGCTCGGCCACCAGATCACTTTCGAGACCAATAGCCAGGTTATCGTGGTTGACCCTCTGGAGGTGACGCATCCACCCCTGGCGATCAATCGTATCCCCGCGTACACAGACGCGGTTTATCATGCGAATCGCCCCGGCCTGGTTGTCTTTGTGCAACACACCGACCCTCACCCGCTGCTCCTGCGCCTGCTCGATGCCGACCAGGTCACGTATCAAGTTGCACGCTTCCCCTCCGAACCAGGCATCGATGTCATGGTGGTTACACCCCTGAGTCGCACTATCCAACCATATAGCCCCAGGTACATCAACGCGTTTAATTGTTTTACGACATGAGATAGGATCAACCAGATTCAAAGCGGATGGGCACTCTGTCTATGAAAATATGGATAGAGTGTCTATTGCTCTACCTCTGAAATATGCAGTACAGTTCGAGCGTGAAGCATTCACGCATGCCGATTGTTAAATACAAGGCTGTGGAGTAGCACGTAGAGGCGGGGTGACACCATTAACCTGCATTCGAGTGCTTCCACTGGTGGTTGGAAGGGATGTAATCATGCCACATCATGTTGATATCGCCGAGTTGGAACGCCGCAAAGCACACTTAGAAGAAGAACTCGAACACCTCCAACAGC
>VBHV01000567.1 GCA_005881995.1 Chloroflexota bacterium
TGGTGTCTCTGGCGTAGATGATCACAAAGTCTTTGCCGAGACGATTCCACCCGCTGATCCGTACGCGACCCGAACCCCGCCCAATCCCAAGCAAGGGACGACCGATGCCACCATTGAGGGGTATGTGACGGCGGCTGAGCAGAATGGCGGTGGCTGGGTGCAGCTGGTGTTCCACCACATCTGCAACAGCTGCGACGCCTACTCTATCACTGCCACGAATTTCCAATCACTGCTGGATTGGTTGCAGGGGAGCGTTACAAACGGGGTTGTGGTGGAGACGACCGCTCAGGTAATCGGCGGCCCGGTAAACCCACCAGTTCCGGCCTAAGACGAAGTGTTCGATGGTTCCTCTCACTGGCCGAACATTATCATCGAAAGGCCAGCGAGAGGAAGGACCTCTCCTCAATTTAATCAGAATTGGGTAATTTTACGCATACATCCAATCCTCTTTTTCAGGTAATCTACTCGTACGACAACTGCAGAGGCTAATCAAAGGCGAGCAAACAATAAACTTCACTCGCTTCTGGTGTCAAACGCTCGCCTCCAATAGCTGTTGGCCGTTGTCCAGAAATACAGGATGAGTAGTTTTTACACAGGAAAGGAAGCGTAACACATGCCAATCTCGTTCTCACGCTTGTTCAAAGGTCTGAGCCTGCTGGCGCTCATGATGCTCGCACTCAGCGGACTTGTACTCCTGGGCGCACGCGCCGCAGGAGCCTCAAGCCTCTCCGACTCGCTCGCTCAGGCGAACGCCAACGCGGGCGCCCAACTCAGCTCCCCATTCACCTTTAGCATGGTACCGTCCCCCAACATCAAGGCCTGCCTACCAAAAGCAACGGGTACCGTCACTATCACCCCTAGCTCATTGAATGACCTGATGAAAGTCAGTGTAAGCGGACTGGCTCCCAGCACCGGCTACGACCTTTTCGTGATCCAACTGCCTAACAAGCCATTCGGTGTCTCATGGTATCAGAGTGACCTGCAAACAGACAGCACTGGTGCAGGGACTGTGAGCGTGCGCGGCATCTTCAACAAAGAAACGTTCTCCATCTCTCCAGGCGGCCCCACAGTAACCTTTGGTGCAACCCACCAGTTCCACCTGGGCCTCTGGTTCAACAATCCGAAAGTTCCATTCAACCTGGGCTGCGAACCCGGAGCAACCAGCCCGATCATCACTCCATTCAACGGGGAACAAAACGCGGGTGTCCAGGTTCTCAACACCTCGAATTTCCCTAACAACGCCGGCCCACTCTCTCACGTTTCATAAATTCCATCCTTTGGTCATAAGACTATATGAAACGCAAGTGACCTGGCATTGCGGGGCTGCTCCATCCGAGGGATGAAGAAAGCAGCCCTCGCCTTGATTTCACAGAGGAAGCCACTCCTTCAATAGTGGTTCTCCAAAAACGCTCCCTCCTCTCGTCTATATCTACAAAACCACCTTCTCATTCACGCGGTGCCTGCTCTTTTTTCTAGAAATTTTCTTGAAAGCAGACCGACATGAAAGATTGAAGTTTTTCAAATCGTAGGGTATAGTAGGTTCTGTTACTCTTAGCAATTTTTTTCCGGCTTAACAACTAGAATAACAGCAATACGAACGCAACTTAGATCTGTTTTGTATCACCTGGTTCTTTTGCTTGCAATATCTTTACTGGCAGAGGTGCAAAGATGGTTGACCGTTCAGGACAACAGCTTGGCAGCTATCGACTTATCCGTCTATTAGGGCACGGCGGCTTTGCGGAGGTCTACCTGGGGGAGCATGTCCGGCTCAACAGTTATGCTGCCGTTAAAGTACTGAATATGCAACTGGGGGGCAGCGATGCAGAAAGCTTCCAACGCGAGGCACATACCATTGCCCGGTTGCTCCACCCGCACATCATTCGGGTCTTTGATTACGATGTTGCGGAGGGTACACCCTTTCTGGTGATGGATTACGCTCCAAATGGCACCCTGCGCTCGCGTCACCCGAAAGGCGCGCGTGTGCCGGTAGCGAACATCGTCTCCTACGTCAAGCAGATGGCCGAGGCCTTACAATATGCGCATAGTCAAAAGGTGATCCATCGCGATATCAAGCCTGAAAATATGTTGCTTGGGCGCAACGATGAGGTCTTGCTGAGTGACTTCGGCATTGCTACGGCAACCCAGAGTTCGCGTTACCAGCACACACAGGAAATCGTCGGCACCGTGGCCTACATGGCGCCTGAGCAGATACAAGGCAAGCCGCATCCGGCCAGCGATCAATATGCTCTTGGCGTCGTTGTCTACGAGTGGCTCTCTGGAGCGCGTCCTTTTTCCGGGTCTTTTACCGAGGTAGCTATTCAGCAGGTAGTTGCTCCTCCTCAGCCCCTGCACGAGAGAGTTCCAGGAATCCCGCAGCAGATCGAGCAGGTGATCATGATCGCGCTTGCCAAAGACCTGCACCAGCGCTTTGGCAGTATTACAGCCTTTGCCAATGCTCTCGAGCAGGCCTGTAAGACACAGCCATCTTCTTTCGCTGCCCCTGCAAGTATGCCACCAGCACACATAGGATTTGTGCCACCCCCACCTGTGCTTGAAGCGCCGGTGACAACTGGCCCGACGATCCAGGCGTTCGAAGGAGAGTACAATGCTAGCAATACACCTGTCTTTCAAGACCCGAGTACTCCCCGGCCAGTTTCATATTCCACCAGCATCACTCCGCCTCCTCAAGACAGGCGCACTATCTCACGGCGGGCTATGTTGATAGGCCTGGCAGGGCTGGTCGTGGTAGGTGGAACGGCTGCCGGGTTCGCGCTCGCAAACCACCTCGGCGTTGGCAGTGGAACAGTTACCACGCCAGTACCCGGCAGTCCCACTACGGTTAAACCCTCACCTACAGGAGCGGCCAGCACTCCTACTCCCGCGCCATTTAGCGGCACATGGTCTTCCCTGCCCTCGCTGCTTGCCCCAGAAGCGGATAATGTGGCGATTCATATCCGCCTGCAGCAACACGATTACATCTATATGACCGGCGGAAATCGTGGAAGCACCTTTACCCCGCCCAACGACGATGCACTCTACCGCTACGATACTGCGGCGATGCAATGGGAAATCGCTATGAGTACGTTTCCTGGCATGTTCAATAACTCCGTCGTCCAGGACGAGCACAACACCCTCTTTTTTACCGGAGGATACTCTCCTGATAACCAGGCGATCGCGACGCTCTTATACAAGTACCAGCCCGCTACGGGGAACGTACAAACGATTACGCCTCCTGCTTCCATCACCTTTGGATATGGCGGTTCCATGATCGCCGACCAGCAAGGCCATCTGTTTCTCACGCAAGGCTACATGCACGGGTTCGGCACCCATACATCGGCGGGTACGGGCTGGTATCGATACGACATCGCACAAAATCAATGGGCAACGCTCGCACCCTTGCCTGTCGGAGTAGGGTACACCGTGCTTGCTCCTGATGGCCACGGGGGTCTTGTCCTGCTGGGTGGGGTGACGGATACGGAACAGAAAAACGGCAGCACCGCCATTTATCGCTATCGTATGGCATCCAATAGCTGGACAACAGAGCAAATGTGGTGGTGGGCGGATATGATCCAACCAATAATAACGTCCTGGATACCGCCTGGTTTATTGACCTGAACACGCTGCATGCGACACAACTTGCACCGATACCCGGAGGTACTCGCTTAGGAACCGCCGCCTATGATGGGGCGGGCAATGTCTATGTGGTAGTCGGTGCCAAGAAGGGGCCCGAGGTGCCAACAGCAGATTTCTGGCGCTTGAGCCTGCAACTGTAAACATCATGTTTTGAAAAAACTCTCACATCGCAACGTTTTTTGAGACTGAAGCAATGATAGCCAGATAACGCAGCCCTTGCGCATAAGAAAAGGGGAGTCATGACAACCGAAAAAGCTGTTCCATGGGAGAAGATGAACCGGCGCGAGTTTCTCGCGCTTAGTGCCCTGGGAGCGGTGCCGTGCATTCTGACCTCGTGCGTGAGTGACTCGCCGAGTTCCGTCACCGCGACGCCGAGTCTTGCTCATGCAACACCGAGTCCCGCCCAGCCGACGCCGAGTCCCACCAAACCGCCTCCCCTCACCGACGCAGATTGGGCGACCCTTGCCAGGAACCTGCAGGGGACGCTGGTGCGGCCAGATAACCCACAATACTCGATCGCGTACCAACTCTACGATCCGCGCTTCGACTATATTAAACCAGCGGCGGTCGCCTACTGCGCCTCGCCAGCGGACGTGCAGATGTGCCTCGCCTTCGTGAGCCGCTTCGGCCTGCCGCTCGCGCCACGTGGCGGTGGTCACTCTTATGCCGGATACTCGACGACCACCGGCCTGGTGGTAGATGTCACCCGCATGAGTAAGGTGATAGTGGACGCGGGCGCCGGGATTGCTACGGTGGGAGCGGGGGCGCGACTGATCGATGTCTACGCGGCGCTCGCGCAGTACGGCATGGTACTCCCCGCCGGGTCGTGCCCGACGGTGGGCATCGCCGGCCTGACAATGGGCGGAGGTATTGGCGTGCTCGACCGCAAGTTCGGCCTGACCTGCGACAATCTGCTCGCGGCGCAGGTTGTTACGGCCGACGGCCGCGTGCTCAACTGTGACACGACTCATGAGCCTGACCTGTTCTGGGCGCTGCGTGGTGGGGGTGGAGGCAACTTTGGAGTCGTTACCTCCTTCACTTTCCAGGCGCACCCGGTCTCTACGCTGTCGATATTTACGCTGAACTGGCCGTGGAGCAGCGCCGCCGATATGGTCGATGCCTGGCAAAACTGGGCGCCGCAGGCACCGGACGAATTGTGGTCCAACTGTCTGCTCCTGGGCACTGGCGACAAGTCTTCCAGTCCGACCGCGCGAGTGAACGGCGTCTATGTAGGGCCTGTCGCGTCGTTGAACTCACTGCTACAGCAGTTGACCAGCCGCATGAGCGTTGCTCCTTACAGCCGCTTTGTATCAGAAGAGAGCATCCTTGATACCATGTTGATCGAGGCGGGCTGCTATGGCAACCAGGGCATCGATACCCTGTTGAACGGAATCAACCGGCGCCAGGCATCCCCTCTGCTTTTTGGAGGCGGCATCCTGCTCGACGCGAGCGGCGGCGCAATCAATCGCGTGGCCGCGAACGCGACGGCTTTCGCGCACCGCGATGCACTGTTCTCCGCCCAATACCTGGCGCCCTGGAATGATAGCGCCTCTAACGCCATCGTCTCTGCGAACTTCGCCTGGCTAGCCGACACGTGGCAGGCGATGCGCCCCTACGCCAGTGGCGCCGCCTACCAGAATTACATCGATCCGAACCTGGCCAATTGGCAAAGCGCGTATTACGGCGCTAACCTTTCAAGGCTACAGAGCGTTAAGTCGATGTATGATCCGGGTAACCTTTTCCGTTTCGCCCAGAGCATCCCAACGACGCATGGAGCCTGAACCTGGGCTCTCCATCAGAACAAGATAAAGCGAACCAGGTTGCCACCTGCGTAGGGACAAGGGGCGGTGTGGGGCGGTTGTGGGGGCCTTGTGCTTGTCCTCCGTGTCTGTTCGATTCCCCACCCAGGACAAGCACAAGGCCCCTTCCCATACGCTTCACCGCCCCTTGTCCCTACGACAGACGCAACAATGGCCCCTTGACCTTAACTGGACGCGATGAAGCGCATCACTATATATGACACAGAAAGATGATCCTGGCAGCGGCAGAGCCACCGCCAGGATCATTCACCTGCAAACAGAAGACATTACTCACTGATGACCGGGACGGGCGGAGTCTCAACCATCTCGCCGCGCTTTTTGGCTGCCTTCGCCGCCTCGATAGCGGGGTCGCGACCGAGGAAGAGAGCCAGTACCGTGCAGATGGCGCAGCCTATGAGTACAAACAGGAAGGTATCGTTCAAGCCCATCGTCACAGCGTGCTGTTTCACACAAGCCTGAAGGGCCTGGGCATTCCGACCCGCCTGCTGGACACAGGCTGCTGCCACTCCGCTCAATGGCCGGGACAGTAAGCCAGAGGCAATCTCCTGGGCATGAGTTGTTCCACGCTGGGTGAGGAAGGTGGTGAGCACAGCCACGCCAACCGCACCGAACACCACTTTGGTCGAGTTGATCAGCGATGACGCCTTTGCCATCTGCCTGTTGCTGACGACTGATACCGCCAGGGTCTGCAAAGGCTAGGCCACCAGGCCCAGGCCGCGCAGGATCAACCAGAGCTGCAGGTCCGCGCCTGTTGTGCTGATGTCCAGGCGCGTGAAGCCGATCATCGAAATCGTGGCGATGGCCAGACCGGTCGCTGCAAGGATGCGTGGCCCCACCCTGTTATACAGCCTGCCGCCGATAGCCAGCCCAACCGCCATGGCCAGGCCCTGGCTGATCAAAATTTCACCCGTCGTGAGCGAGGAAAGCCCCTGTATGCTCTCAAAAAAGAGCGGCAGGATGAAAAGGCTCAGGTAATCGTCTGGAAATCAGTGTTGAATGCCCTGGCTATTTGGGGAAGCACTACGCTGACAATCGTGTTATCGAGAATTGCCATGAGCAGGCCGAGCGCAATGACGAGCGTCGCCTGCCATCTGTACGTGAGATGCATAGCTTCATCTCCTTTCTTTTCTAAGGCTCCGTCTCCGGGAGATCGATCATCATCCCATGGACGATAAAGTTAACAATGTACTCCCGTGCGCGTGCGAGCGCTGGGGCGGAGAATAAGTCCTCGCCCGGGAGAAGAATCATTTGAAACAGGGGAATGTAGGTGAGATAGGATATGCAGATTTGCAGGATCATGGTCAATTGTATCAAAGGAGAGAAATCAGATCGGAGCAGTCCGGCGCTATATGCCCTGCGAAAGAGTGCCTCGAACTGGTCAGCATCCTCTGTGCTAAATTGTGAAATGATCTTTGCGTAGGTCTGCCAGCCCTCTGCCTGTTCCCATAGCACCATACGCATGAAACGTGTATCATTTTTCAAAAAAATCCTCCCCCCCCCACGTATATATCTACGAGGCGAGGAAGTACATACAAACTCATCTTCACAACTACCCAGCATCTGCTATACTACAAACAAAACAAATGACGGGGAGCGCATTTCATGGCTCAGGCCCAGCGGTATTGCAACAACTGCGGCGCGCCAAACTCGCCGGATACCGCAGCTTGTTTTCGCTGCGATGTATCATTCAAGATCACCAGACCCTTGCCTCCTCAACCCCTGGAACCTATTGATCTAACCCCGGCCCCTATTGTTGCGCATCTTGTCCCCGGTCAACTGCTCGAAAACCGTTATTGCATTGTCTGCCAGGTAGGAATGGGCGGGTTTGGCGCGGTCTATAAGGCGGAGGATATAAAGCAGCAGCATCGATTGGTGGCCGTCAAGGAAATTGGGTTGAGCGGCCTTAGCCCGCTGCAGGTGATCGAGGCGACCGGCGCCTTTAACCGCGAGGTGCTGCTGTTAACTGATCTCAAACATGCGAGCATTGCACGCATGTACGCGCACTTTACCGATCCTGAACACTGGTATCTGGCGATGGAGTTTATCGAGGGCGAGACATTAGAGGAGTACCGGCTGAAAGCGCCGGGAGCATGCCTGCCGCTTGAACAAGTACTCGCTTTCGGCATTCAGCTCTGTGCAGTGCTGCATTACCTGCACAATCAACAGCCGCCGATCATCTTTCGCGATGTGAAGCCGAGCAATATTATGCGCACCGCTGATGACCGCCTGTACCTGATCGATTTTGGCGTTGCCCGCTACTTTCGGCCGGGGAAGAGCAGGGATACGATTGCTTTTGGCTCGCCTGGTTTCGCCCCGCCAGAGCAATATGGCAAGGCGCAGACGACTACCCGGTCGGATATCTACAGCCTGGGTGTCATGCTTTACCAGTTGTTGACGGGCGTCGATCCTTCGCTCACACCGTTTCGCTTTATTGACCTGCGTGTGATGGATGCCTCGCTCCCTGCCGAACTGGACAGACTGGTGATGCAGATGTTGGAGATGGAGGTGGACAAGCGGCCCACAAGCATGGACATTGTCCGGCATGAACTGCAGCGCATCGCCGATAAGCAGAAGGTGGGGGCGCAACCGGGGCATTCCAGCCAGTCATCTCCATCGAGAAAGACTCTCTCCTTCTCCACGCAGGGGTTGACGCGCTATATTCATCGCGAGCATCGCAAGGGAGTGCTGGCCGTCGCGTGGTCTCCCAATGGGCAACGGATCGCTTCAGCGAGCGAGGATGAGACGGTGCAAGTGTGGGACGCGCTAAGTGGAAAAGACTGCTTCACGTATCATAACCATGCCAATGTGGTTTGCGGCGTGGTATGGTCGCCCGATGGCAAGTATATTGCCTCCGCCAGCAAGGATCAGACGGTGCAGGTGTGGGAGGCCGCTTATGGGCCTCGCTGGTTAAGAGCCGCTGCCATGCGCACAGGCTTTAAGTATTTCACCCTCGCGGGACATGCCCGTGGTCTCCAGGCGGTAGCGTGGTCGCCCGATGGCAAATATATCGCACTGGGTTGCAGCGATCGCACGGTGCAAATCTGGAATGCCGTGAACCACCGCAAGGTTCTTACCTATAGTGGTCATACCGGTAAGGTACAGGCGGTGGCGTGGTCGCCCGATGGCAAACATCTCGCCTCCGGCGGCAATGATAACACCGTCCAGGTGTGGGATGCGATGTTTCAGAAAGGTGCGAATCCGAAGCAGACCGCGTTTACCTACCGCCAGCACGAGGATGTTATCTGGGCCGTAGCATGGTCGCCCGATGGGCAGCATATTGCTTCGGCGAGCGAGGATGCTACGGTGCATGTGTGGCAGGCGGTTTGACTGCCACCTTCAAAAATCAAGATTGACGGCCCAGTAACCTTTGAAAGCTATTCCACCGACTAACAGCCTTCACCCTTATTAAGAGGAGTTGCATGTCGCTCCAGTAATTGTATACTGTCACGTACTGTCCTTGTCCTATCCCAAAGGAGGAATTTGCTATGACAGAACTCTTCGCCACCACAAGAGACAGTGTGGCGCACATCGTATCGCGTGGTAATACATGGCACACACAACTAACCCTGAAGAATAGCGGGGCGCAGTGCCTCGCGCTTGATGCGCGTCACGGGGGGACGCTCTATGTTGGGACACATGGGAAAGGGGTCTGGAAGAGCAGTGACAATGGCGAGACGTGGCAGGATATGCATCTTCCGCAGCAGGATGTTTTTTCTATAGCTGTCAGCCCGGCGGATGGCACGGTCTACGCGGGGTGCGAGCCGAGTATGCTTTTTCGCAGCACGGATGGGGGTGAGACCTGGCAAGAGTTGTCGGCGTTACGCAGCATTCCTTCGGCGCCGACGTGGAGTTTTCCGCCGCGCCCCTGGACATCGCATGTGCGCTGGATTGCTCCCAATCCGCATGACGCGAAGCTGTTGATCGTCGGGATTGAACTGGGCGGCTTGATGTACAGTGAAGATGGCGGGCAGACGTGGATGGATCACCGGCCCAATGCGCAGCGCGATGTGCACGCGCTCGCCTGGCATCCGACTGTGCCAGGACGCGCCTATGAAGCCGGTGGAGGCGGCAGCGCATGGAGCAAGGATGGAGGCAAGACGTGGCAACGCATCGATACAGGGCGTGATCGGCATTATACCTGGGCCATCGCTCTCGATCCCAACGATCCCGATTGCTGGCTTATCTCCGCCTGTCCAGGACCACGCGAGGCACACAATCCAACAGGCAACGCGCTGGCTTATATCTATCGCTGGCGTGGGAATGGACCGTGGCAGGCGCTCAATGGTGGTTTACCGCAGCCACTTACAAGTATGCCCTATGCGCTGGTGAGCGTTCCTGGTCAATTGTATGCTGGATTGAGCGATGGGCGTCTCTATATGAGCCACGACCTGGGCGATTCGTGGCAGCAACTCACGGTGAGCGGAGATACGCTGCCGAGTATCCTGGCGTTGGCTTGTGTTGCATGATAACTTCGCCAAAACTCGCTGGACTACTGACATACTGTTGTCACTCTCCTCTGGCATACTTGATGTAGAACCACTAGAGAAACACCACAAGACTACGGCAGAACAGAGGAGGTACAACAACCATGCTTACGGCTAACCATCTTTACAGCATTACAGGAACGCTGACGCCGCGCGCCCCTTTCGACTTTGGCAAGTCACTGGGCTTTCTACATGGATTTGGCCCAACGGCGGGTGAACAGGCGCTCACTGGCGCCGCATTGACCAAAGCGGTCACATTGCATGGCCGCGCTGTCGCGTTCGAAGTGCAGGACGAGGGTACGATCGAGGAACCGCGGCTGGCTTACAGGCTCTATTCTGAACAGCCCTTGAGCGAGGAAGATCACGCGGCAATGGCTGATCGTATGCGTTTTTTTCTCAGCCTGGACGATGACCTTCAGCCGTTCTACGTTATTGGGCAGGCAGACCCTCAATTTGCGCCGCTGATCGAGCGTTTGTATGGCCTGCACCAGCCCAAGTTTTTGACTCCATTCGAGATTGCCTGCTGGGCAGTGCTGGGACAGCGTGTCCCCTGGCGCATGGCGCACCGCATTAAGTTGGCCGTGGTTGAACGATGGGGAACAAGTATCACCTTGAAAGGTGAGGTGTATCGCGCTTTTCCCGAACCGCAGCAGTTAGCAACAGCGGAGCCAGGCGAGCTGGCAGCGGTGGTTCGGAATGAGCGGAAGGTGGAGTACTTGCGCGCCGTGATCCAGTTCTTCAACGAGGTGGACGAGCAGTTTCTACGAAGCGGTCCTTTTGAAGAGGTGGCGGCCCGCATTCGCGGTATGCGGGGCATCGGTGAATGGTCGGCGCATTTCATCCTGGTGCGCGGTCTCGGGCGCATGGAACACGTCTCAAGTATCGATAAGGAATTGCTGAAAGCTGCCTCGAACATCTACAACGATGGTCAACCAATGAGCGCCGCGGAGTTGCAGCAGCTTCTGGACCTCTATGGCTCGACGCAGGGTTACTGGGCTTTTTACGCGCGCAACGCTTCTTTCGATGCTTCCCAGCCGATGGAGCCGATGGAT
>VBHV01000568.1 GCA_005881995.1 Chloroflexota bacterium
ATATCGCCCGGCAGCGGCTGAGGGGCCGCGAGAAGTTTCCGCTTGTGCTACAGCTAGAGCCACTCTATCAGTGCAACCTCGCATGTGCTGGCTGCGGCAAGATACAGCATCCCCAGGATATCCTGGCGCGGCGACTTTCCGTTCAGCAGTGTATCGATGCAGTTGAGGAGTGCGGCGCGCCAATCGTCTCCATCGCTGGCGGCGAGCCGCTCATCCATCGGGAGATCGATCAGGTTGTGGCTGCGTTGATAGAACGCAAGCGCTTCGTCTATCTGTGCACCAACGCCATTCTCATGGGCAAGAAGCTCGATCAATTCAGGCCATCCCCCTATTTTTCCTGGTCGGTCCACATTGATGGGTTGAGGGAGCGCCACGATCAATCAGTCGCCCGGCAGGGTGTATTCGATAAGGCGATTGAAGCAATCAAGGAGGCCCAACGCCGGGGATTCCGGGTTACCACCAATACCACGTTCTTCACGCAGGACGATCCGCGAAGCATTCGTGACGTACTTGACTTCCTGAACGATGATGTGCTAGTAGATGCGATGCAGATCTCCCCGGGCTATGCCTACGAGAAAGCGCCAGACCAGGAGCATTTTCTCGGCATCGAGCGGACGCGTGAGATCTTCCGTCAGGCCTTTGCAGACGGCAGGCGCAAGAAGTGGCGCCTGAACCACTCCCCGCTCTTCCTGGACTTCCTGGAGGGCAAGGTCGACTTTAGCTGCACTGCCTGGGGTATCCCCAGCTACTCAGTGCTGGGCTGGCAACGGCCTTGTTATCTGATGGCCGATGGGTACGCTAGCTCCTATAAGGAGCTAATCGAGACAACCGAGTGGGAGCATTACGGGCGGGGCAAGGATCCTCGCTGCGCCAATTGCATGGCGCATTGCGGCTATGAGCCCTCTGCCGTGGCAGCTACCATGAAGTCGCCCCGTGAGTCGCTACGAGCCACGGTCGATGTGCTGCGCGGCAGCCTGCGCTCTATCTTCACTTAAAGTAGGTTAGTCTAGAAGAACGGCAGTACAAAGCTGATGGCTGAGCAGTTACAGCGGATGATAGAAGCGGGTGACACGGTCTTCTTGACCGGAGCCAGCGGATTCCTGGGCAGCCACGTACTTCGTGCCTTGTTGGCGGCTCAGTATCGCGTGCGTGCCCTGATGCGTCCGGGTTCCAGACCACTGCCCCCACTTGACGGGTGTACGGCTATATGGGGTGATGTCCTCCGCTCCGGCGATCTGGTCCAACACATGGTGGGATGCCGCTATCTCGTACACGTGGCGGCCCTCTACTCCTTCTCCCCAGGCGCGCATCATGAGATGTTTGCCATTAACGTGCGCGGCTGCGCGGGAGTGTTGGAGGCGGCACACCTGGCAGGCATTGAGCGTGCCGTCGTCACCTCGAGCTCGTCAACCGTGGGGCCGAGTTTTGGGGGGCGTCCAGCGACCGAGGATGACTGGGACGTAGATGCCGGTTCCTCAGCATACCACCGATCGAAGTTGCAGCAAGCGCGGGCAGCGCTGACGGCACAAGTACCGGTCGTTCTGGTCTTGCCGACCGCGCCCGTTGGGCCAGGAGACTGGAAGCCGACTCCCACGGGAAAGATGGTAGTGGACTTTATGCGCGGGCGGATCTTCGCCACGTTAGGCGGCGGACTGAACGTAGTGGCAGTGGAGGATGTGGCCAGTGCGCATGTACAAGCGCTTCAATACGGGCGTCCCCGGGAGCGCTACCTGGTGGGCGGTGAGAATATCAGTCTGTCCCAGCTGTGGGAACGGCTGGCTCATATCTGTGGTCGCACAGCCCCGACCGTCCGCATTCCCTTTCGGTTGGCACTTACCCTCGGCTGGGCTGACGAGCTTCGCTGCCAGCTCTTTCGCAAGGGGAAAGGCGGCCTGGCCGCGCCATTGATCCCACTCGAAGGCGTTCGGATGGCTCGCCATCATATGTACGTCAGCTCTGCTAAGGCTCAATCTGAGCTTGGCTATGAAGCAACATCCGTAACCGCAGCTCTGGAACGGGCAGTTCGGTGGTACCGCGACAACGGGTATGCCACTTAACAAGAAGGAGGGGGAACTTCTTGGGATCACACGGCTCGTAGCTGGTGCGCCTCATCGTTACCAGGTGATGTATAGCATGGAGATTCTAGCACCAACATTCCTTGAGTACTGGGCAGTGC
Organism: Chloroflexota bacterium; assembly: GCA_005881995.1. Next base: position 2,177 of record VBHV01000568.1, read on the forward strand.
GGCGCACACTCCCCCACGCTCGTATTAGCTGGACGGGCGTACGATTAGCACGCTGGAAAGGGGCACGCCAGGGCTCCATCGTGGTAGTGTGTGGTCTGGCAGGAGCGCTCGCACCCGGCGTGCATCCGGGGACCGTTCTGATACCTGACTGGGTCGGCCTTGCCGATGGGAGAATCGTGCATTGCGACCCCCCACTTGTACAAGCGCTGGTGACAGCCGCACGCACGTTACACTTTCGACCTGACACCGGGCCGCTGCTGACTGCCCAATCCCTTATTGTCGGCGGCGATCGTCACGATTGGTCCCAGCGGGGCTTCGTGGCTGCCGACATGGAGACCGGCCTTCTCGCAGGACGAAACCTGCGCGTAGCGACGATACGGGTCGTACTAGATAGTCCAGAACATGGCCTCTCCCCATACTGGTTGCGGCCAACGACGGCATTGCTGCAGCCGCCGCTCTGGCGGGAATTGTTCTGGCTCAGCCGTGTGGCCCCCCAGTATGCACTGCGAGCAGCACACGTGCTGAAAGTCGGGCTTGACACTGGGCCAGGTAATATATTTGCTGAGTAAAGTTGTATAGCGAAAGGAGCTGACACAGTGAGCATTGGCGAAGATGCACTTGACATGCTGAAAAAAACCAGCCGAACGTTCTTTATCCCCATAAGCCGTTTACCAGCCGGACTGCAGGATGCGGTCATGTCGGGCTATTTATGCCTGCGTGCCATCGATGAAGTGGAAGATCATCCCGGGGTGGATAATCGCACGAAGGCCGTGCTGTTGCACTCCATTAGCCACACGCTGCAAACGACCTTTACCGCTGGCGACTTCACAACAGCATTGGGCCGCTACCAACAGGAACTTCCAGAGGTGACGCTTCGGGTAGGCGAATGGGCGTTACTCGCACCCCAATACGTCGCTCCGCGTGTGTGGGAGGCAACGGCGACCATGGCAGATCGCATGGCACAGTGGGCAGACAATGGCTGGGTGATCAGGACAGAGGCGGATCTGGACCGCTACACGTTTGGGGTAGCTGGTTCGGTTGGCCTGTTACTATCGGATCTGTGGGCCTGGTACAATGGAACACAATCGAACCGCTTCCACGCCGTGGGATTCGGGCGTGGCCTACAAGCCGTCAATATCCTACGTAACCACCCAGAAGATGTGGCGCGCGGGGTGGAATTCTTTCCACCCGGTTGGCGAGAAGAGGATATGCACGCCTACGCACGCCGCAATCTAGCCCTGGCTGATGCCTACACCAATGCCCTTCCTCCTGGTCCTGTGTTGGACTTTTGCTCCCTTCCGCTCGCTCTGGCCTATGCTACCCTGGAATCCTTAGTCCGTGGCGACGGTAAGCTCAGCCGTAAAGAAGTGCTCCAGATCGTTGACCAGAACACCCCAGGACGGTTGTGATCATAGCCACCATGTATCTTAACACAATCTCGTGCATTCTATTCGGCTCTTTATTTGTACTATTTATCAACCTCCTTCTTAACCTTCTTGTCTTTGATCGGCTCAAGTCTGCAACAAAGGAAGACGTGCAAAGCAAACTCGGCACTTGCCCAATGGTTTCCATTCTCGTACCGGCACGCAATGAGGCAGATCATATAGAGGAGTGTGTGCGTTCGTTGATAGAACAAAGATATGAAAAACTGGAGGTGTTGGTTCTTGATGACCAGAGTACCGATGAAACGCCGACTATTGTACAGCAAATGATTGACGAATTGCTACCCGAACAGAAGAGTCGTTTGCATTTACTGCACGGTGAGATCTTACCAGATGGCTGGATTGGAAAAAACTTTGCCTGCTACCAGCTGGCACTATATGCTCAGGGCGATTATTTGCTCTTTACCGACGCCGACTCGGTTCATGCACCACAGACGGTTAGTACAGTTATTCAAGGGATGCATGATCTCGGCGTCCAATTCCTCACAGCGCATCCCCGCTATTTCCTCTGTGGGATAGGAGAGTGCCTTGCTATTCCATTGCTCTATTTTAAGGTCTTCACACTCTTGCCCCTGGTGCTTGTGAGGCACCGACCGGAGCCAATTCTAGCTGTAGCCAACGGGCCGTTGCTCTGCTTTCAGCGCTCAGTCTATGACGCAATTGGTGGCCACAAAGCGGTGAAGACTTCTATCCTGGAGGACAATTCGCTAGCTCGTAAGGTCAAAGCAGCCGGATATCGTATGGCTTATGTAGATGGGCAAGACATGGTGAGCTGCTACATGTACGATTCCTTCGCTGAACTATGGGTCGGGTTCTCAAGAACTTTCTTCGCTTTTTACAACTATTCACTCCTGGCTGCATCGGCAATTATCATGCTCGACCTGGCGCTTTTTGTGGCGCCACCTCTGCTTGTATTGGCATCGCTATTTGTCCCTTTTGCCCCACTCGCTGTGCTATTCTCGCTCGGTAGCTACACACTTGCCGTATTGATGCGAATACTGCTGACCCTTGCCTGCGCACGTTCTCAGCGCGTCCTGTTGATATTGCTCAGTCCACTGCATCCAATCTCTATGATGCTTGAATGCCTGTTCCTATTAAACTCGATCCTGTGGCATTACCGGAAAAAGGGCGCTACGTGGAAGGGCCGCTATTATATACCCCACATTCCGTAGAAGGGTTGACGGAAAAAATGTTGGGATCCTCCAGCAGGCCCTTTGGGAAAATTACCGGGGTATCCTCCAATAACGCTCGATCGGACGCTGTTGTTTGCCCGCTTCCAGAGTGGACGCACGAATCAATTCTCGAAAGCTGGAAGCCATATAAAAGAGCGTGGGAATCTGTGACTGATACGCCTCAGAAGCAGCAATCCTCTGCTCAAGGCACTCGGCAATATCTACTTCGATGAAACTCATGTTATATGGCCTCACATACTCGATAAGCTCATCTTTAGAGTAATAGGTAGCATACGGAAAATCCTCGAAGAAGAGGACGTGCTCACAATCAAGCGTATTGAGAGCTGCCTGGAACACGAACTGGTGATCGCGATGCATGCCAAGACCGAGCGGCACAACAAACTGCACGTCCGGATATTCCAGCGATGCATCTTCAAGCCAGCCGTGCAGCGTTGTAAAGAGAGCTGCATCGCGAGTGGATACCACTGAAGTGCCGGGCTCCCAGAAAAAATCGTTTGCATCTGATAACTCAGGGTCGCGATAGAGTATTTCCAGCCAATCCAGCCAGGCCTAATCCGCTCCAAGCAGCGCCATGGCTTTCCTCTCTTCTTCCTTGCGTACTTGATACGGTCTCTCCTCCGATGCGTGCCATGAGCGATGAACCGACTGTACGAAAGGAGAGAAAGGTGGTTGAGGCTCGCCTGCAAATATTGTAATGACCAGGATATTGAGTCCTTGAGCTATCTGACGACAAACAGTACCGCTACATGACAGTGACACATCATCTAAATGGGGAGAAAGGTAGATGTAATCAAACCTTGAGTGAGTGATGTGTTGCTCTGAATAGGGGTATTTAGTAAGAAGGTCGAGTTCCATAAGTGCTTCCTTGAACAGAGTCACCCTGCCTTTAAAAAATCGATAATTGCCTCCAGGTCAGTCCGGGCGCGAATGGCAAGAGCATTGCGTGTAGTAGCTAGCTGAGCAAGGGCCAAATGTGCTTGTTGACACTGCTGTGCTAGAAACTGATTACAGTACCCCCTGGTCTGTGTCCGGACGAAGATAGCCAGGACCTCCTGCACCTGTTCTCGTGTAATCGGCGCATCCTGGTTATACATCTTCGCCATTGCCTGCTGATCATCTGGTTGTGCGTGGTGGAAGGCATGGAGAATAGGCAAGCTTTTCTTACGCCGGTAGATATCACCGGCCGGTAACTTTCCTAATTCTGCTTCGGTCGCCCAGACTCCCAGCATATCATCTCGTACCTGAAATGCGAGCCCCAACTGTTGCACAACGCATCAAGATGGCCGTCTTGCGGCTGATCATCTCCTCATAGCTTGAGAGAGAAACCTGTTGCTGCTTTTCGAAGAACATGTCAAGATGCTGTCCTTCGGTCAGCTTGAGTAAAGCCGTATCGAACAGTTTAGCCAGGTTCAGTGCAGTTGCAGGCTCTACCCCTTCATCCAGAACCTTCCAGAGATGGAGGCGAGCCAGCGCAAACAGAGCATCTCCAACAAGAATCGCCTGGGGTATTCCCCACACAGACCAGACAGTAGGGCGATGACGACGCTCGACGTCTCCATCTTGAATATCATCGTGCAGCAGCGTAAAATTATGCGCCAATTCTACTGCGGCAGCTGCAGGCAGGGCTGGTCGCAGAGAGAGTGCAAGGGGATTTGTGGAAGGGGTTTGTCCCTGTGCCCAAGCAAGTTCATAGCTCAGCAGAAGGAGTTTGGGACGCAGTAGTTTGCCTGGATGACCATCGGTAGGGCGAAGCTGCTGATCGACCCAACCGAGGTGATACTGCATTTGTCCATATATCTTTAAGAGAGTATCGTGATTGACCCTTTCTGCAAGAGACGTATTTTGTGTGAGAAATGCCTGGTGAAGCTCCTGGAGGATCTCCTGTTGGTAACGCTGAAAGACGGTGTTTATGGTATCGGTCATCGGCTGAGAGAGTCGATATGCCCACGCGTATATGTGAACACTCGTCTCTGACTCCTTTCTCTTGCTTCTTCTCTCGTACTCGTAGTGGAGCGCTCTCACCCCAAAGGGATAATCAGTCGAGGCATTATTATAGGTTCCATGAAGGTACCCATCTCGCGCCGAGTTTTCTATTGCGGGTTAGTCTAGCAGGAAAGTACGAAAACGGCAAGCCTCTATCTCGTTCCATACATTTCCGCTATAGCTCGTGCTGCAGTGGACACGGCTTCGCGCACTTTCCTGGGCGAGATTACTTCTGCACTGGTGCCCAGGGAGAGGGCATAGGATACCGCCTCATCCAGCGATTCTATTTTGACCTGCACGATGACACCATGATCGCGCTCTTCGCGTAATACGTCATAATCACCGCGCAGACTGTAGCGAGCGGTTGGTAGAACGCGCAAAACCATGTTAAGCGGCGGCTCTTGCTCTTCCAGGTTTCTGCGGGCCTCCTGCCAGTAGGCGCGCAGATCGAAATCGGGTTGCGGCGCTATCTTCTCCTCGTACATTTTCAGGTCCTCGATGTAGCTGACGCGGAAAGTGCTGAATGACTGGCAGGTCTGGCAGAAAGCCACGAGGTACCAGACCCCGGTACGCGCATGCCGGCGTGATAGCCCTTTGAATACCAGGCCATAAGGCTCGACACGCCTCCAGACAAGAGCGCCATCACACGGGTAGAGAATATCGAGCGGATTCGCCCCTAACACGGCCAGGCGGATGTTCTCCAGGTGGACGGCCTCGCCGTTCGAGCGTTCATACCACGCGGTCGAATCAAAGAGAATGCGCTCCCGGGCGGCTCGCACATCCGCGCGATACCCTTCCGGAAAGACGGCCTCCAATTTGATGAGCGCGCGTTGCAGTCCGTCATCATCCGCGAAGAGACTGTAGTTGCCAGCCATATCCGCGCTCAGCACCAGAGAGACGGCTTCTTCGCTCGTGAAGAACGCGGGGTCAAAGCGATAATCCCGCGGCAGGTAATAGCCTCCACCCGGACCGTAATCCATAGAGACGGGTACGTGCGCCAATGAGAGCGCATCGATGTCGCGATAGATTGTGCGCGTTGAGACGCCCAGGATTTCTGCAAGGCGCGTTGCGGTCATTTTACCGCGTGCATGGAGCAGCAGGGCAATCGCCATAAGGCGTTCGGTTTTCTGCATGGATGGATGATCCTCGAAGCTAGCCGGCTAGCAAAAAGGAATTTACTTACAATTCTTTAGAGGAAAACTGTAAAGACTGACATACATATGTCAACCATTCCCCTGTATACTATTATAACCGACAAGAAATATCCTCTGTATCCCCTCTGCATCCTCGCTAGAGGCAAAAAGCATCGAGAAAGGTTAAGCGTGTGTTTTCACCGGTGACTAACAAGTCTAAGACGGTTATGTCTATTGATTCGTGGAGATATAACTGGCAGATCTATATGCGTATTATCGGTCTGCTTCGTCCGCACTGGCTGCAATCAAGCGGAGCGGTCATCTGCCTGGGGTTCTCAACCGGCTTCGCGCTGGCTGTACCCTGGCTGCTGGCGTGGATTATCGACAAGGGCTTCCAGCACGGTCAGATCGTCCCTCTTTTACTGGTTGCGCTGGCGATCCTTGTCACCAGTTCGCTGCGCGGCCTTTTTGCCTACGGACAGGGGTATCTTTCGCAGGCAGTTTCCTGCCTGGTCGCCTACGATTTACGTGATCGCGTCTACGATCACCTGCAGCGCCTGAGTTTCTCGTTCCATGACGAAGCCGAAACCGGGCAATTGATGTCGCGCCTCACGGTCGATATCGAGGCGGTGCGCAATTTCATTCCACTCGGACTGCTGCGCGCACTGCTTGCATTCATGACCTTTGGGGCCGTCAGCATCATCCTGTTCCGGCTCGACTGGCACCTGGCGCTGGTGACGATGATTTGTGTCCCCATTTTGATACTGCTCGCTGTCCAGGTGGCGCGCCGCCTGCGCCCAATGTGGCAGAGTGTGCAGAACGAAACGGGCGCGCTGGGTACGGTGATGCAGGAGAGCTTGAGCGGAGTGCGCGTGGTCAAGGCCTTTGCGCGCGAAGAGTTCGAGATAGCCAAGTTCGACGCGAAAAACCGCGAACTGCGAGAACTCAACCTGGGCGCGATGCGGCTCTCAGCGTGGAATCAGCCGCTCATGGTAATGGTGCTCAATGTGATTACCGTGTTAATCGTGTGGATAGGTGGTGTTGCTGTCATCGGTCACCAGTTAAGTCTGGGAACCCTGGTCGCTGTAACGCAGTACATCCTGCTATTGGGGACTCCGGTACGTACCTTTGGCTACATGGTCACCTGGTTCATGCGTGGCCTCTCCGGTGGCACGCGCATCTTTGGAGTGCTGGATACCGACCCGGAGATTACCGATGCTCCCGGCGCGAAGGCACTCCTGCATGTGCAGGGTCAAGTGCGTTTTGAAAATGTCTCATTCGCCTA
>VBHV01000691.1 GCA_005881995.1 Chloroflexota bacterium
GTGAGCTACGACCAGGCCGGGCGTCCACAAATTAGCTTCGAGATGCAGGGCAGCGCGATCGGAAGTTTTGGCCAATTTACTGCCAAGAACGTGGGCCAATACCTGACGGTGACGCTTGATAGGAGCGTTATCGAGTCTGCCGTCATCCAGAGTGCGATTACCGGCCAGGGCGTGATTACGGGGCAGTTCTCGCTCGACCAGGCGAACCAGATCGTGACCGTCCTCAAGTATGGCGCGCTGCCCATCGCGCTGAGGATTGACAGCGAAGAGACCATCGGCGCGACCTTAGGCCAGGATTCTATTGTAAAAAGCGCCATTGCCGCGCTGATTGGAATTGGTATCGTCATACTCTTCATGCTGCTGTACTACCGCTTGCCAGGTCTGCTGGCTGACTTCGCGCTCATTTTGTATGCGGCCCTCACGTTCGCGGTCTTCAAGCTGGCCGGCGTCGTCTTATCGCTGGCGGGTATCGCGGGTTTCGTCCTCTCGATTGGTATGGCGGTGGACGCCAATGTACTCATCTTTGAACGAGTCAAGGAGGAGTTACGAGCGGGGCGCTTGCTTTCCTCGGCGATTGATATCGGGTGGAAACGCGCCTGGCCCTCTATTCGCGATTCGAATATATCGACGCTCATCACCTGCGCCGTGCTGTATGCCTTCGGCAGCAACTTTGGCGCGAGCATCATCGTTGGATTTGCAACCACTCTGCTCCTGGGCGTTTTGATCAGTATGTTCACCGCCGTCGTAGTAACACGCACCTTCCTGAATCTGCTGGTGCCGACGGGCGCTGTGAGTCACCCCGCACTCTTTGGGCTTCCTCCTGGCTCGATTGCCACGGCATCCCTGGCGCGGCGGAATAGCACTGTTTAATTGAGAGTGAGGAGAATGCCGTGTTCAATCTTGTAGGAAAACGTTACCTGTTTCTGATCATTTCACTGATTGTGATCGTGCCAGGTACCATTTCGCTGATATTCAGGGGGCTCAATCTTGGTATCGATTTCGCAGGTGGTACCAATATTGAGCTACGCCCGCAAACCAGTCTTACTTCTATTCAAATACAAAACCTGGTGAAACCACTCAATCTCGCATCCTTGCAGATTGTCCCAGGAGATAATTCCCAACTGCCTGGTAATCAGAACGTCTGGGTGCGCTTGAATACGCGCATCGATACCGTTGTGCAAAAAGCGATCCAGAATGCCCTGCAGGCGAAATATGGGACGCAGCTTTCAGTGACGTTCGATGACCTTGTACTGAATCCCCTGTCAGGCACAGGAAAAGCAACAACCGTTACCGTTGTCACCATTACCAAGTTTTCAGCGACGCCCAAGATCAGCGATATCAAGGCGGTGCTGGCCAAATTGCCTGCAACATCTGATCCCTCAAAAGGTGCTCCAACGTCGGCGCCTTCCCCCACGCCAACGGCGAGTCCGAGCGCTACGGCAACAGGGACACCTACGGCAACGACGACGCCGAAAGCTACTCCCGCGGGAACGTCTACCCCTGTTGTAGGTGTGACACCGACCGTGACGCCGACTACCACCACTACCAATCCATCCAATATTCCGGTCAAGGTGGATAACATCTACCAGGGATTGACGACACAAACGCTTACCCTGCTGACGCTTTCAGTGGTTGATCAGGCTTCCCTGTTGAAACTCAAGGCGGACCTGATAAACAACGGGCATAATTATGTGTATGTGCTGGACGATGCGACCGTCTCGGCTTCAGTCGCATCAGAGACCACGCGCAACGCATTTCTGGCAGTACTGGCGGCTTCGGTGTTCATCCTGCTCTACGTCTGGTTCGCGTTCCGCAAGGTGACGAGGCCCTGGCGCTACGGCGCTTGCGCTATTATCGCCCTGCTGCATGACGTGCTGGTTGTGCTTGGGGTCTTCTCGATCCTGGGCTGGCTGCTGCACGTCCAGATTGACGCGCTGTTCATTACCGCGCTGCTGACGGTGGTCGGTTTCTCGGTGCATGACACGATTGTGGTGTTTGACCGCATTCGTGAGAATATGACGCGGCGCACCTCCGAAACGTTCGAGCAGGTGGTGAATGCCAGCCTG
>VBHV01000692.1 GCA_005881995.1 Chloroflexota bacterium
GCCAGCAAAAACTGGTAGAGGTGGACGGGAACCAGAGTATCGAAGAGGTGCAGGCCTCTCTCCTGGACGTCATACACAATTGGTAAATGGCGCGCAATGCGATGGCAGAACGAGGCGTGTAGACTAGCTCTTTGGGCTAGGAATCGTTACTCTGCCTCGCTCTATACGTCTGTAAACCATAAGGTCGTTCGGTTTCATTACTTTGAGATGGTACAAAATACCCTCTCGACAAATATTGATACGTGTGGTATAATTCGTAGTTGGCTGCAGCAGTGTCAACTGCTGCACCATTTTATCTCGGAATTATCACTTTGATACCGTTGTTAGAGAAAGGATGCTATGCCAAAGAAGGATGAAATTGAAGTAGAGGGTAAAGTTCTCGAGGCCCTCCCTAATGCCATGTTTAAGGTCGAAATAGATGAACATCACCAGGTGCTGGCTGTTCTCTCAGGCCGTATTCGCATGAACTTCGTGCGTATCGTACCGGGGGACAAGGTGAAAGTTGTATTATCACCCTACGACCTGACACGAGGTCGTATTACATGGCGTGTGAAATCGTGAGGTGGTGGTCCCCTCTCTTTCACTCTTCCTTCCTTCTAATGAGCATCGTTTTGACGGACACCGGGTTGGTAAATAGCAGGCGCACATCTTGATATGCGCCCAATCTCTTTATCTCTCCCCGAGATCGAAAATTTGTCTACACTTTGAGGAGGGCAAAACCGTGAAAGTACGCGCATCGGTGAAACCGCGCTGCGAACACTGCAAAGTAATTCGGCGCAACCGCGTGGTCATGATAATCTGTAGTAAAGACCCCAAGCATAAACAGAGGCAAGGGTAAGGGCCTGCGCCCATCCATGCAAAACTGGAGGAAAAGATGGCTAGAATTGCCGGCGTTGACATTCCACGCGATAAGCGCGTGGAAATATCGCTGACATATATCTACGGGATCGGCTTGACAACAAGCCAGAAGATCCTGGAGCGAGCACGAGTGAACCCGGACACCCGGGTGAAAAACTTGACTGAAGAAGAGGTTAACCGCCTGCGTGAGTTGATCGACCGCGAATATAAGGTGGAAGGTGACCTTCGCCGCGAAGTGGACATGAACATTAAGCGGCTTATTGAAATTGGCTGTTATCGTGGCATGCGCCATCGCCGCAATCTTCCAGTGCGTGGGCAGCGCACACGTACAAATGCGCGCACACGCCGCGGACCGAAAAGAACAGTGGCCGGCAAGAAAAAAGCAACTGCTAAAAAGTAACGCCGGGGAGGAATTGCACAAGCATGGCAGCAGACAAAAAGAAACCAACTGGCAAGCCCAGGCGGCGTGAACGCAAATCGATTCCGCGTGGGCAGGCGCACATTCAGGCAACCTTTAATAACACAATTGTCACTTTGACAGACCCCAATGGAAATGTCATTTCCTGGGGCAGCGCTGGTGGGCAGGGCTTCAAAGGCTCTCGTAAGAGAGTGTACGTGAAAGGGCCAGGTTCTGGCCGTGAAGCGGCAATTCGCTCGTTGCAATCTACTGGACTAAATATCACTTCAATCACTGATGTCACACCTATTCCGCACAATGGCTGCCGACCGCCCAAGCGGCGTCGCGTGTAACCGGTGAGGTGCGTGTGAGGAGGAGTCACTAAATGGCCCGTTATACCGGCCCCGTCTGCAAACTTTGCAGGCGTGAGGGGGTAAAACTTTTTCTTAAAGGCGACAAGTGTATGACGAAATGCACACTTGAGCGCCGCAATACTCGTCCTGGACAGCATGGGACGAGCCGCCCACGCAAAGCTTCAGGCTATGCCTTACAGTTACGTGAAAAACAGAAGGTCCGCCGCACCTATGGGCTGTTGGAGCGTCAGTTCCGCAAACACTACGATACTGCCGCCCGCCGCACCGGACGCACCAGCGAGACTTTGTTGCAGATTCTCGAAATGCGCCTGGACAACCTGGTGTATCGCTTCGGCTTTGCAGATTCACGTGCTCAGGCCCGCCAGCTTGTCAATCATGGGCATTTTGCTGTCAATGGTCGTAAAACGGATATCCCTTCTTTTATTGTAAAACCAAATGATGTGATTTCTGTACGTGAGCGGAGCAAAGGCCTCGAGTACTTCAAAACTCGTGCACTGATGCTGGCGCAAAAAGGCATCCCGGCCTGGTTGAGCCTCGATATCAATGCTATGAGTGGTCGTGTTATGTCCTTGCCCTCGCGCACGGAGCTTGAACTGCCCTTTGAAGAACAGATGGTGGTTGAATACTATCAAAGATAAACTGAACTGGCGGATGGGTACAAGCCTATAAGCAGCGATAGGAAAGAAAGGCAGGTTGGACCTTGCTAGAAATTACTCTGCCTCGCATTAAGAATACAAAAACACAAGGAAACTATGCGAGCTATGATATCGAGCCTTTAGAGGCGGGGTATGGCATGACGCTGGGCAACGCGCTGCGGCGCGTCTTGCTCTCCTCGCTGCCCGGTGCGGCGGTGACCTCTATTCGTATTGATGGCGTACAGCACGAATTTCAAGATATCCCCCACGTGATGGAGGATGTCACCGAGATCGTCCTCAACGTCAAGAAGCTGCGCCTGCGCTCCTTCTCCGATCACGCCGTCTCAATGCGCCTTGAGGTCAGCGGTGAGCGTGTTGTGACCGCTGCCGATATTATGGCTCCTAGCACCATAGAGATCGTCAATCCTGATCTCTATATTGCAACGCTCGATAATGAAAATGCTCGCCTCGATATGGAACTGGTCATTGAGAGTGGCAAAGGGTACGTGCCCGCCGACTCGAAAGAAGATCAGCCCATCGGGGTGATACCCGTCGATGCCATTTACACACCTGTGCAAAAGGTCAATTATAACGTTGAGCACACCCGTGTCGGGCAAATGACGAACTTCGATAAAATTGTTCTTGATATATGGACTGATGGTACTATCACGCCGGATGAGGCTCTACGACAGAGCGCCGACATCCTGGTGCGTCACTTTACGCAGCTTGCCAATTATCGAGCGGTTCTGGCTGAACCTGAGAAACCGCCCCTGAGCAGCATGCCCATACCGCCCAAGATTTACGAGACTCCGATCGAGGAGCTTGATCTTTCGGTACGCGCCTATAACTGCCTTAAGCGGAGTAATATCACTAAGGTGGGCCAGGTGCTTTCGATGAACGAAGATGATCTGCTTGGCGTGCGCAACTTTGGTGAAAAGAGTCTACAGGAACTGCGCGAGAAACTCTTGCTCCGCAATTTCCTGCCGAATCCACGTACCAGTGCTGTTGGGGCCGATATGGACGGCGACCAAGAAATGGAGGAATGAGTTGAGGCACCGAGTTGCCGGTAATAAGATGAGCATGCCT
>VBHV01000569.1 GCA_005881995.1 Chloroflexota bacterium
CTGGTTGCTCTTCCTCTACAAGGTGCCGCATGAGCCAAGTTCTCGCCGCGTCTACGTTTGGAGGAAACTGAAGCGATTAGGGGCCGTAATGCTGCAAGATGCTGCCTGGGCATTACCAATGATGCCTTATAACCTTGAACAGTTGAAGAAACTGGCAGGGGAAGTAACAGAACTTGGCGGAGATTCACTGCTGTGGGAAGGACACCTCGCCATCGGAGAACAGGACAAAGCGCTTGTACTCGCTCTCCTGACCGAGGTTGAAGCAATTCGCAGCGAAGCTCCGGCAAAAGTTGAGTAAGCGCAGCAATCGAACATTGCGTTCCCATGGTTGTGTTTACCAAGCACAAAAAGGAGAATGATCTGATGCAGACACGATTGGCTTCTTGTTCTCGAGTCCTTGCGCTCGCGGTGATGCTGGCTCTTGCCCTGGTGGGCTGCGGCTCGCAGTCATCATCGAACAGCAATGGACAGATCACTGTCCACCTCGGGTATTTCCCCAACCTGACCCACGCGGCAGCGATTGTAGGCGTGGAGCGTGGGACATTTCAGACTGCCCTCGGTTCAAACGTGAAGCTTGAGACGAAAAACTTCAACGCTGGCCCCGCACTGATCGAAGCGCTCTTTGCCGGTTCTATCGATATTGGCTACGTGGGCCCCAATCCGGCAATCAACGGCTACGTGAAAAGCCACGGTACGGCACTCCGCATCATCGCTGGCGCATCCAGTGGCGGCGCGCTGTTTGTCGTGCAATCGAATGAGCGCATTCAATCCCCGAAAGACCTGGCCAACAAGACATTCGCCACGCCGCAGCTTGGCGGAACACAGGATGTTGCACTGCGCTACTATCTCCAGCAGAACAATCTTGCCCCCGTTGACAAGGGCGGCAACGTGAAGATCGAGCCTACTGATAACGCTACCATTTTGTCGCTGTTCAAACAGGGCAAGATTGATGGCGCATGGGTACCCGAACCCTGGGCAACACGCATGGTGGTCGAAGGAAAGGGGAAAGTGTTCGTTGATGAACGCACACTATGGCCCAATGGACAGTTTGTGACCACCGATATCGTGGTACGCAAAGCATTCCTGGATCAGCACTCCGACCTGGTCAACAAGTTCCTCCAGGCCCATGTCGATACCGTGCAGTGGATTCTCAGCAATCCTGACAGCGCCAAGAGTATCATCAACAGCGAAATTAAGCGCATCACCGGTAAAGGGATGCTGACCAATGAGCTTGATATTGCCTTCAACAACCTTACCATCACCTACGATCCCTTGACCACCACGCTGACGCAGTCGGCAGATAGGGCATACTCCCTGGGATTTCTGGGCAGCAGTAAGCCTGACTTGAGCGGCATTTACAACCTTGGGTTGCTTAACCAGGTACTCGCGTCCAAAGGGCTGGCTATAGTACAGGGTCCGTAACGCAATCAGTGAGTAGAGAGGATACAGTACATGTTTCGCCAGTTAACGTTGAGTAACGAGCAGCGTATTGAGCAAACCGCGGGCAATGACCAACCGGCGCCCGGTGGTATCCCCCTCAAGATCGAGGGCGTAAGTAAGACCTTCGCTGGCCGCACAGGGAGCGTCGAAGCCCTGCGCCCGGTGGAACTGGACATAGCCGCCGGTGAGTTCATCTGCCTGCTCGGCCCAAGTGGCTGCGGCAAGTCAACCCTGCTGAGTATCATCGCAGGGCTAGAAGCTGCTAGCAGCGGCACAATCATAGCCAATGGCAAAGAAGTGCGCGGGCCAGGTACCGACCGGGTTCTCCTGTTTCAGGAAGCCGCGCTCTTCCCCTGGCTCGATGTTCAGCGCAATGTCGAGTTCGGGCTGCGTCAGGCAGGGAAGCACGCAAAGGAGCGGGCAGCCCTGGCCAGGCACTTCATAGAGCTAGTGCATCTCAAGGGGTTCGAGCGCAGCTTCGTGCACCAACTTTCTGGCGGGATGCGCCAGCGCGTCGCCATCGCGCGAGCGCTGGCCATCGACCCGGCCATATTGCTCATGGACGAACCATTCGGCGCCCTGGATGCGCTAACCCGCGATCGCTTGCATACTGAACTGGAATCCATCTGGGCGGCAACACGCAAAACGATCGTGTTTGTGACGCATAACGTACGCGAGGCCGTGGCGCTCGGTGACCGCGTCATAGTCTTCTCACCGAGGCCAGGGCGCATTGTGCGCGAGTTTTCTATCGACCTGCCCCGCCCGCGCTCGTTGGAGAATCATCTACTAGTTGATCAGGCGGCCCAGATCATGACTGTCCTACATGAGGCGATGGGCGAACATGAACAGGAGATAGCCAATGGCACAAGCAATTAGCGCGTCCACAAAACGCTTGAGTATAAACTCTTCAGTGCTGACAAAGTGGGCACGGCGCACAGTATTCTATATCCTTTTGCTGGCTTTCTGGCAAGTACTTGCCAGCCTCGCCATCTGGCCAGATTACCTGTTCCCAGGTCCGCTCGCGGTATTCAACTCGCTGGTTAACGGTTTCCAAAACGGCCTCTACCTCCAATCTACGTTCGCGAGCCTGCAGCGACTGGCGGTTGGATATATCATCGCCCTCGTGGTCGGCATGGTGCTTGGTTTACTGATCGGAAGCTATCCCATCTTCGAAGAGACCGTCGGTTCGCTGGTCCTCGGTCTACAGGCCCTGCCCAGCGTCTGTTGGTTACCTCTGGCCATCCTCTGGTTTGGCCTGGACGACCAGGCGATCATCTTCGTGGTCGTCATGGGCGCGCTTTTCTCAATCACGCTCGGAGTAGATGCCGGTATCAAGAATACACCCCCGGTCTATCTCAAAGCAGCTCGCAACCTGGGCGCTCGCGGAGTAGCGCTTGCCGCACAGGTGGTGCTGCCAGCAGCCATGCCAGCTATCATCAACGGCTTGAAGCAGGGCTGGACATTCGCCTGGCGCTCGCTCATGGCTGGTGAATTAATCTACTTCACGGTAAGCCTGGGTAATCTGCTCAATACCGGGCGCGACCTCAACGACGCATCGCAAGTGGTTTCAGTGATGGTCTTGATTGTCGTGGTTGGCGTCGCCATCGACAGCCTGATCTTTGCTCCGCTTGAGCGCCGCGTGCGCTATCGCTGGGGCTTAACCAGACCGTAACCTTATACCGTCAAGGAGTAATGGTTGGGTTTACCGTAGGGACAATGGGCGGTGTGGCGGATAGGCGGGGGCCTTGTGCTTGTCCTGGTTGAGGAATTGAGCAAGCATGAAGCTTTCAATAGCGCTACTCGGCATACTCTTTCTCACATTCGTCCTCTGGCTCACAGGGAGAGTATCGGATGACCTTGCGCTCTGGACTATGGGTGTAATAGTCGGCTTGCTCATGTTTCTCACCGAACGAGCAGGGAAAAAAATGCCATAATCTCCTGCATTTTCTCCACCCAGCTATCCTTTATAGAGCCATGCTCGCCTTCTGCTCGTTCACCCCCCTCTACCAGAAAGGAACCTTTCTATGAACAGCTACACACACCCTGACCCCGTTTCTAACTCTCCTACCTCCTCACGGTTGCATGGTAAACACAACCATTTAAAAAATACCGCGCAAAATGAGCGGTATTTGCACACTATTGCAACCCCCAGATGGTGACCGTATTGCCTGAAGCCGTCGCAATCTGCTTGCCACCCGGCGACCACGCCAGCGCGAGTACGGGAGCATCCTGGTTCACTTTAAAAAGAGGCGTCTGGCTCTGCGCGGGATACCAGATGGCCAGCACGCCATCATCGCCTGCCGTCGCCAGAAAACGGCCATCGGGCGACCATGCCAGCGCGCGTACAATCTTTGTATGCCCATGCATTTGCATGGGCATATCCATGCACTGGCCATTGCTCGCTACCTGGCAGGTGAGGCCATTCCAGATGCGCACAATGCCATCATCGCCGCCAACCGCGAGCTGGCTACCCGTTGGGGCAAAGGCCAATGCGCGCATCGGCAACTGCGCGTCCAGAAAGAAGTTATGCACCTCTTGCCCTGTGCTGGCATTCCAGACACGTACCGCACCGCCCTGTGATGAGGTCGCGACAGTCGAATTATCCGAAGCCCAGGAAGCGGCTTCTATCGGAGTAGAATGGCGAGTGAAGACGGTTTGCGGTGTAAACGTAGCTGCGTCCCACACGATAGCATGCATATCGGCTGATCCAGAGACCAGGCGCGCTGGCTGCTGCGGCGACCAGGCCAGGGAGGTAACAGTTTTGGTATGATCCTGCGTAGACTGTCCTAGAACCGCGCCCGTCTGGGCATTCAACCATGTGATCTGGTTAGCTGCTCCTGCGGCCAGCAGCATGCCATCAGGCGACCAGGCGACAACATGCACGGAGGCAGGCTGCTGAAGACGTAGTTGCACCGTACCATTTACATCCCAGGTCAAGAGCTGTTTATCGTTCGCACCGCTGCCGAGCATTTTGCCATCGGGAGACCATGTGACCGAACGGACAATCTGCTGGTGCTGCATGAAGACCAGCCCGGCCCTTGCACCGGTAGGAATGGTAAGCGGCGCGGTTGTTGGTTTGCTCTGAGCAGGGGTGATATTCTGCGCGAGTCTGGTTGTCATACCGCCTGTTGTGGCGCCTGACAAGAACGAATGGTAGGCTGCATATCCCAATCCCGCGGTACCAACACCTAAGACGGCACCTCCCAGCAAGAGGAAGGCCCGGCGTGACCATTGCCCCTTTTTTCTTTGGTACACTCTCGGCAATGATCCAGAAGTCTGGACGCCGAGGGCAGGAAAGAGGGAAGAGTCGGCCATCGTCTCAGAAGTATAGAATGAGGGTTGGCGTGACTGCTGGCTTTTATGCATCAACGTTGCCACCGACCCATCCATCACATACGAATCTAGAGCAAGTTTCGCGCCGGAATTGATACCTGCCGCCGCCAGGCTTTTATCATCGGACAAGATCGAGCCATCCTCGGCGCAGCGCAAAAGATAGACCAGCCGGTTACCAAAAAGATCGGTTTGTGGCAATTTTAATTCATCAACAATAGCGGGCACAAGCGCGGAAACCGGTGCATGCGCAGCTACTGCCATCGGACGTACGGCCCCCAGCGCATTTTGCTCAATCAATATTTCAAACGTTCGCACAATATTCTCCCTTACTCTTCGACTTCCTCGACGTAGTGTACCATGTTGTTTTATTTTTATTCATTGATCTGGGGCAAATTGGCTAGTCTGACGAAAGGTAGCAATACTTTTCTTAACCAATAAATACTTGTCAGAGAACAAACACTATGTTACACTTAGTTGCGGTTGATTGCCTCAAGTGCGAGGAATACAGGCGGTCATAAAGGTCGCCTACTCTAGATGTTTTTGGGCTAATTCAGGATGAATATATTTCCTGGGATCAAAGCTAGCATACTGACCTGCTGATACCTTTATCATTTGCCTAAGGAGGGCGCAATCTAACGTGACAAACTATATTTTCGTTCCTATTGTGGTAGGACTGGCTGCGGTGCTGTTTGCCGCATACCTTGCAAGCTATGTCCTGCGCAAAGACACTGGCACGCCTGCCATGCAGAAGGTCGCCGACGCTATATTCAAGGGCGCATTGGCCTTCCTCTATCGACAGTATCGTACAATCGCCTTTCTCGCTATTTTTGCCGCCGCCATCGTCGCGCTCGTTCTCGGATTGATCGGACAGGGTGATAGGGTTAGCCTGGCCTGGCATACAGCCGTAGCGTTCTTGATCGGCGCGCTGTGTTCTGGTATTTCCGGTTACATCGGCATGTACGTCGCGGTAAAGTCCAACAGCCGCACAGCAAGCGCTGCCACCCGCAGCCTGGGCGAGGCGTTGATGGTCTCCCTGCGCGGCGGCGCGGTCTCCGGCTTCCTGGTGGTCGCACTCTCACTGCTGGGCGTGTCGATTGTCTTCACCGCTTACGGCGGCTTGACCGACCCGGCGACCGCCCCATCCCTGATCGTGGGCTTTGGTTTCGGCGCAAGCTTCGTCGCGCTGTTCGCCCAACTCGTCGGCGGTATCTACACCAAAGCTGCTGACGTTGGCGCCGACCTGGTCGGTAAAATCGAAGCCGGCATCCCTGAAGACGACCCTCGCAACCCCGCCGTCATCGCTGACCTCGTAGGTGACAACGTCGGCGACTGTGCAGGCCGTGGCGCCGACCTCTTTGAGTCCACCGCCGCTGAAAATATCGGCGCGATGATCCTGGGAGTGGCGTTGTATACAGCGACGCTGAATATCGGCTGGATTCTCTTCCCGCTGGTTGCGGCAAAGACCCTGGTGAAATCGCCATGAATCAACTCAATATCGGCTATTTCATCACCTGTTTCTTCTCTATCATCGGTGTCTTCCTGGGCAGCTTCCTGCTCCTCAATGTTGACAAGCTCACAAATGGTCAGCCACTTCCAACAGGTGCTCTCCCAGGCTGGGTCTGGTTTGGCCTTGCCGGTACTACCGGCATTCTTCTTAGCGTCGCCTTTGTGTACATCACGCAGTACTACACCGCAGGCACGTGGCGTCCCGTGCGTGAAATTGCCGCCGCAACGCTGACAGGTCCCGCCACAACCATTATTACAGGTGTGGCAGTGGGATTTGAATGTGTCGCTCTTCCCGTACTCGCTATTAGCGCCGCGCTGGGTCTCTCCTACTTCCTGGGCAGCCAGGTGAATTTGGGGTTTCACGGGGTCATTAGCACAGGGGGTATCTTTGGTACCGCGGTTGCCACCATGGGCATGCTCATGAGTACTGCCTATATTCTCGCTATGGATACATTTGGTCCGATCACCGATAATGCTGGCGGCATCACCGAGATGAGTGGTCAGGCAGAGTCGATACGTGACATCACCGACGCACTGGATGGCGTCGCTAATACCACCAAGGCCTTGACAAAGGGCTACGGTATTGGCTCGGCAGCGCTTGCAGCATTCCTGCTCTTTAGCGCGTACCTGGATGTGCTGTTCACCTACAAACCCGTTGCAAGCGTCTATACTGTAGACCTGGCCGATATCACGGTCTTCATCGCAGCCTTAATTGGCATCGCGCTCATCTTCTTCTTCAGCGCGCTGGCAATTCGCGCCGTAGGCGCTGCCGCCAAGCGTATGATTGAAGAAGTACGCCGCCAGTTCCGCGCCGATCCGAAGATCATGGCGGAAGACCCGGCGGAACGCCACGATCCCGACTACGCTCGCTGTGTAGACATCAGCACACGTGGTGCACTTCGCGCCATGGTTCTGCCTGGCCTGGTCGCCGTCTTCACTCCCATCGCGGTTGGTACCATCCTGGGCCCACATGCAGAGGCCGGAATGCTAATGGTTGGTACCATGGGCGGTGTCGTCCTGGCCCTCTTCCTCAACAACGGTGGCGGCGCGTGGGACAACGCGAAAAAGTATATCGAAGCCGGATACCTGCGCGTGAATGCTGAAGGTGAGATGGTAGATCGCCTCGATCCAAACGGCACCGTTCTGGGCAAGAAGAGCGAACCCCACAAGGCCAGCGTCGTCGGTGACACCGTTGGTGACCCGTTTAAGGATACGGCAGGCCCATCGCTCCACGTCTTGATCAAGCTGCTCAGCACCATCACTCTGGTACTGGCGCCCCTGTACGTGGCCCTGCATCCACTGTAAGATTACCGCCAGGTGAATTCATTCAGCGAATGCGCTCAGTCTTACACATGTAGGGCTGAGCGTGTTCTTTGTACACGACCACCAGATTGTACAAAACACTGTTGCGTGCTAACACGTATGGACAAGCTTCCGCGTCATGAAACGTATTTATACGAGGAAACGTGAATGATAGAGAAGAGAAAATCTCTGCTACATCATATACTTACAACGCAGGCCGTAAAACACCTTACGTGAGGCAGGAGCTATGAAGAAATACCTCGCTGTACTGGCACTACTAGCCGTTTTATCGTTGGTATTGGGCGGGTGTGAGATAAAGATTTCAGGCAATGGCTTACCTAGTCCAGCAAATACAGCTATTCCATCGAGTGGCTCTGCTCACTTCGGTAAGCAAACGAAAACATCAGGGTGCGCAGCTCATGGAGGGCTACCCGACTCTGCGTGTACTCCAGGTGCTATCTTCCCCAACGCGACAGTACAGCAGATTTGTACGTCAGGGTATGCAAGTTCAGTGCGAAATGTACCCTCAAGTGAAAAGGATCAGGTCTACGCTGAGTACGGTATACGCTCTCACTATGCAGGTCAGTATGAAGTCGATCACCTCGTCTCCTTAGAGCTAGGTGGCTCTAACGACATCGCCAATCTTTGGCCCGAGGCCGCCTCTCCCAAACCTGGTTTTCACGAAAAGGATCAAGTTGAAAACTACCTGCACGACCAGGTCTGTTCGGGGGCTATGTCGCTGAAAGATGCACAAACGCAGATTGCAACGAATTGGCTAGCTGTTTATAATCGTATGCCGAAATAATACGGAGCACGGCTTTTTTCACACGCACGTCCATCATTGAATATATTTAGGGCCTGATAAGGAGGATTATTTCATGACACAGCAAAGTGATCTGGCTACCATGTTCCTACTTACCGGCGGAGACTTGAAGATTTCTTACTACATCAATGAAGATAATTCGTCTGAGCTTGATTACCAGGATGCGCAGGGAAGTCTCACCTTTCCCAGTGACAAACTGCGCATACAGCCAGGTGCGATTGGCACTCTTATTACGGCCCCTCTCAAAAATAGTGCTGACGCCGGAGCAACGACGTTCACCCTGGTGTTACCAAACGTGAAGTTGGGAGGACAGACAAAACAGCCCATAGAAACGTTCGCGATTATTACGCAGGACTATAGCACGTTACAAAAGGTAGGCGCTCAATTCACCTATAAAGTGGTGCCCCTTCAGGGCACCGGTCAGTATACGGATTATTAGGCGCTCGTATCCCGATTATTTCCATTTGAAGCACCCACAGAAATAGGATGATAGAGCATGCAGAAAATCTCTGCTATATCATATACTTACCACATAGGTCGTAAAAAACAGTACGTGAGGTAGGGGTTTTATGAAGAAATACCTATCTATGCTGCCAATACTTGCTACTTTATCGTTGGTATTGGGTGGATGCATAATTAATATTTCAACCGGTGGGAGCAATACACCTCAGTGTACGAGCAATTGCGCGGCTGGTTCCGGCGCCCAGGGAGCGCGAGTCTACGTTGAGCCGGACGACGGGGAGCAGATAATAACAGGAGCAATCAAGGGAGCGAGAAAATCGGTGTGGTTAGAGATATATATCCTGTCGGACCGCAACGTTATCCGTGCGTTGGAAGACGCGGCCAATAATGGCATAGATGTACGCGTCATGCTGGAACCACATCCATTCGGAGGTGGGTCTTCCCCCTCAAAAACCATCGACCAACTCAAGGCGACTGGTGCCCGGGCGCAGTACACCAGTCCCGATTTTACATTGACTCATGAGAAAGGCCTGATCATCGATGGTTCCACCGCCTATATCATGACCTCCAATTTCTCACGCTCCGCGCTGGGCGGCTCAAGCGGTAGCAGCGGCTTCAGGAACCGCGAATACGGTATCATTGATACGAACGCGCAAGATGTGCAGGCCGTCATCAGCATCTTTAACGCCGATTGGAACCACACGACGGCGCAGTTCAACGATCCCAATCTCGTAGTCAGCCCGGTCAATTCACGCAGCGACATCAACGCTCTGAGTGGCAGTGCCAGCCGGACATTGCGCATCGAAGCGGAAGAGATGAATGATAGTTCCATCGAACAGGCACTCACCAGCGCAGCGCAACACGGTGTGCATGTCGAGGTAATCTTACCTGCCCCAAGTGGTTCATCCGGGGATAGCAATAGCCAGGGCATAGCGACCATCAAACCGGGAGGCGTACAGGTACGGGAGGACAGCCAGTTGTACATGCATGCCAAAATCATCGTTGTGGATGGCGTCAAAGCTTTCGTCGGGTCGGAAAACATCTCCAGCCAATCGCTGGACCAAAACCGTGAACTGGGCATCATCGTTTCTGATGCCACTGTGCTGAACAGGCTCCAGAGCACTTTCCAGACGGA
>VBHV01000097.1 GCA_005881995.1 Chloroflexota bacterium
AAAGATTTCCTATACAACCGGCAACAACTTCCCGCTTCTCACGTCATAAATGAACCCACTCACCTCAACGTTGTCCGGGATCAGTGGCGAGGATTTAATAGTGGCAACATCATTGCGGACGGACTGCTCCAGGTCTTTGAACGGCAGAAAGTCGATTTGATCTGCGTTGACGTGTAGTTCCTGCTTGATTTTCGTCCGCAGATCCTCGTTGCTGAAGGTCAACATGCCGCAATCCGTATGATGAATTACCACGACAGTATTGGTACCAAGTAATTGCTCAGAAATCACCAGCGAGCGAATGGCATCGTCGCTTGCCCGGCCACCCGCGTTACGGATCACATGGGCATCGCCCAGCTCAAGGCCGAGGAAGCGCGACGGATGCAGGCGAGCATCCATACAGGTGAGCACTGCCACGTGACGAGCAGGTGGCATGGGTAAATCCCCTTTTTGAAAGTTTGAGGCATAGGCATCGTTTGCCTTACGGAATTCATCAACAACCGGCATAAATAGCTCCTTTTTCAAAGTTCGTGATGAACACAAATGGTTTATCACGCTAAGCGTACACAAAAACTGAGTTCAGGATGTGACTGCCGATAATACTCCATCTACCTGTTCGAGCAGGCGTTGTGTATTGGCAAACCCGTAATTCACAGCATGCACATGTCCGGCAGCATCAAGCACCACCGTGGTTGGCACCGTCAGCACCTGGTAGCGCTGCGTCAATTCAGGGAAACTCGGCGCGTCAATTTCCTCAACACTCACCTGATATTTACGCGCCTCCGTTACACGTTGAAGCGCAGGTGCCTGGAACTGGTGGCACTGGCGACAATCTTCACTGCTGAACGCCAGTATGCGCACCGGCGCCTCAGCAGAGTGGATATTCGCTCCATTTCCGCCTGATAGCGGTTCCAGGGGCAGAGCAGACAAAGCAGTTTTGCGCCGTTCCTCGACATATCGCCGACCGTACCACACTAGAAAATAGGCCAGCAGGCTCACCAGAACCAGCACACCCAGCCGCACAAGCACATCCGACATGTCAGACTCCTCGCCAGTGGAAGCCACCCTCGTAGCGCACTTGTGGCAGCACACCCCATCGCCCAAGGTGATAGTACACAAAGCACCCCGCACAGAAACCCACCGTCAGGTTAATCGCTGCCAGCACAAAAACGATCAGGTCAAGCGTCCAGCCAACAACCGTCGCCTTCGTCAGGAAGAGCACGAGCGTTGCCGCGATGAGAAACACCGCTCCAACACCCTGCGCGAAACGATGCGGTGCAGGATCATCTTCGACAACACGCGGCGGAAACAGGGCTGCCAGCGTCATTACAATTGCAGCGATCAGCACAATAATGGGTTGATTAAAAACAAAAGCAAGTCCGGCGAGCGCAACGGTACACCCCTGAGAAAACTTCGCGAGATGCGTGTCTACACGCGGTATTTGTGCGGAAGGAACGGATGCCGTATTCATAAAAATTAACTCCTTTAGAAGGAAGTACAATGCCCCCTGCCTTTACCAGGCAATGTAACCGTAGTTTCTTTAGTTGATAAACTAACTCAACTAACCTACAGAACAAAGTGTAACCGATAAAAGAGACATGCGTCAAGGGAAGTCAAAGGCAACTTTCGGCTTTTTCAGTTATCCTTGTCTGTATTAACAAAAAGCCTGGAAGGACTATTCCCCCAGGCTATTTCTGTCAATCTTGATTTTGAACCCCTACATTTCGCTTGACCCTTAACAATCCACTGGCTTACGCCTCAGACAGCTCTACTCGTTTCTCCCGCAGAAATCGCGCAATCACCGCCGGATCATCCTTATCCAGCGACATGTGTTTCAGGTCAGCCAGCACCTTGCTCCACTCTTCACGATGGGCTATGTAGCGGTTGTCGCGGCTGACGAGGTCTTCAAAGATGCGACGTTCCAATTCGTGCCAGGTTGAGCGGTCGCGCCCATCGATCTCGCTCCCATCGGGGATGTAATCCTGGTCGTTGGTGTTATTCTCGATGCGCACGTAGAGGGGCTCGAACAGGGTACGCACAATCTCCTCCATGTAGGGTAGATCGAGCGAGCCTCCATCAAAAGCCAGCGTCCCGATCAAGTGTATCTGGACCAGGGGCCGCAGCACGTCGGTTTCGTATTTCTCTCGCTCGCGGCGGCAGTACTTTTCGAGGAGTTTATACACAGCATCTGGCTCGCTCAATCCTTCCACGCGCAGTTCGTGACGCACGAAAGGACGGCGCGTGCTGACAAGATGGGTTGCGCGATGCGGGGACTGATCGTTATCAATATCTTCATCGTCTATGTTATCTATAGTATCGGTATCGATCTGAACGTAATAGTAGCCACGATCCTCCCACGCCGACTCTTCCGCTCCACAGGTTTCTGTTGAGCCGGGATTATACATCCAATCATAGAACTCAAAGGGTTTATGCACGTGGCCGAGCGCCAGGTAATCTACACAGCGGCGCAGCGGCTGAAACTGGGCCATCGTGGGCAACCCCTGAATACGCGGCACCACGCTATCAAGGCCGGTATGCATCATCAGCAGGCGGTACTCGACACCGGCAGTGTCTTCCTCCGAACGCGCCGCCCTCATCGCCTGCGCCATCCCCTCTATACTGCGCACCGTTGCCGCTCCCTGCCAGGGCAAGCCATAGACGCGCACGCGCCCATCCAGTAGATCGATATAAGAACCGGACATCGTCTTCTGTTCCCAGCCAGCGATAACGGGCGCACCGTCACGCATCCTGGGATTGAGCAGCGTCAAATACTGTTCGTGACATAAAAATTGCAGCCAGGAGATGCCCTCGCGGTAATAGCTGCGATCATGGTTGCCCTCGATGGCTACTACCGGAATCCCCCTGGCCTTGAGCTTCTTCAATCCCTCGATGGCGTGAATAAGCGTCAGCGCGTCGATAGCGCGCTTATGGAACAGGTCCCCCGCGATGACCATAAAGTCAATCTCGCGATGGACCGCGTCGTCGATAATATCCCAGAATGCGCGGCTAAAATCATTGAATCGCTCGCGCACACCGTATTGCTCGTAACCAAGATGCGTATCCGCGATATGTATAAACGAAGCTCTCATAACACCCTTCACCCAACTACTATAGTCCCGTCGTGAGCGCGCGCAGAGCAGCCGCAACCAGCACCAGGGACACAATACTAAAAATAAGCAGATCGCGCCGGGGATGTTTTCCCCCGGTCGCGTAGGTGACAGCCACCGGAATCGCCAGGGCTACAATCCCTCCATATACATAATGCAGGTAGTACAGACCCGTACCTGAGCCAGGCTTCTGATTCAGTAGCACCAGCGAGATACCAAGCAGCGCCTGCAGCGCGCCCACAACCGCTGTGAAAATAAGCGCATATCTCCAGTACCTGTTGATGGTTTGCTTCTTCATGAAGAACAGGATCAGACCCCATATGCCTGTAATAGTGCCCGACGCGAGAATCAGAAACGCGTTGAAAAAATGAATATTGCTGACGACATCTACCATAGTATTTCCTAAAAACGCAAAACAACTGCGCCTTTCTATTTTGCCTTTTAGGGCGACCGCCAGGGTCGCCCTTACATTCAAAATTCTTTCTTCCAGGCAGAATACCGGTTATCCTGACCACCCCTACTATAACGCATCTGTACAGTAGGGACAAGGGGCGGATGTGAGGAAAGGCGGGGGCCTTGTGCTTGTCCTCCCTGGGGAAGCAGACCACCCAGGACAAGCACAAGGCCCCTACATCCGCCACACACCTCCCCTTGTCCCTACGCACGAGAACAGTCCAGGAGCTATTGTTGGGTTTGTTGTAGGGACAAGGGGTGCGGGAGGGAACCATTTTCTACATCACACCGTCTATACCCCTAGATATAGCGTCACATCTACCCTACGGAGGAGAATTGAATGTTACGAACACAACGTTACTTGAAAGATCGCAATATCTGGATAGTAGGTGCCATGTTGAGTTCGCTGCTTTTGATGGTACTACTGGCAGCCTGCGGTACCACTACCAGCGGGAGTGGACAGCCAGGGCCAACGGCAACTACACCTGCGCAGGTGCAAAAATGTGGCACACTGCATAACAGACTCAATGGCCTGGCGCCAGAGGATAAAGCTATCGCGGCACAGGTCGAACACTGCTTCTACCAGGCGTACAAGCAGTGCCAGCGAGCTACGCTCATCTATGAACAAAATGGACTGGATGCAGGCACTATTAACAATTTTTCGTTGAAGAACGTCAATGGAACATGTACTGTCACCGACGGCTTTCAGCATTACGTCGCACCCAGGCCGCCCAGCGCACCCATGTTGTTCAACTGCGCCTCAATGGATATGCAGGTCGATGGATTACATATCCACGCGTGTGGTGATGCCAATACCGTGTGGATACCATTGTCGTGATTGTAGGGAAGCGCTTTGGCGCGCCTCTCCACTGCTATTCTTGATTTAATACCTGTCGCATATATTCGCGCAAATCAGCAGCCATGTCAGGTCGCTTCAGCGCAAAGGCGATGGACGTGGTTAACAATCCCAGGGGAGTGCCGGTATCATAGCGCTCGCCTGTAAATCGCAGGCCATAACAATTGCCCGCTTTGGCCTGCATCTCGATGGCATCCGTCACCTGAATCTCCCCACCTTTGCCAGGAGGTGTCTGCTCCAACAGCGCGAAGATATCGGGCGTCAGAATGTAACGCCCATAAACGCCAAGATCAGAGGGAGCCTCTTCAAGGCTTGGCTTCTCCACAAGGTGGGTTACTTTCAGCGCGTCATCGCCAAGTTCTTGCACAGCGGCAATACCATACGTCGGAATAACTTCAGGGGGTAGTGGTACGAGCGAGAGAACTGAGCCGCCGTAGCGTTCATACACCTTGATCAGATCCGGTAGACAAGGCGTCTCGGGTGGTATCAAAATATCACCCAGCATCACGATGAATGGCTCATCGCCAACCAGCTCTTTGGCGCATAACACAGCATGACCCAGCCCAAGAGGCTGCGGCTGGCGTACCGTCACATATGTCGCCATCGCCTGGAGCGCGCGCAGTTCCTCCAGCTCTTTACTCTTGCCCTTGCGCTCCAGCGTTGCCTCCAATTCAGGAAACTGGTCAAAGTGATCTTCGATACTACGCTTGCTGCGGCTGTTCACGAAAATAATTTCCTCGACCCCAGCCGCAACGGCTTCCTCTACAATGTATTGCAATGTCGGTTTATCGACAATTGGCAGCATCTCTTTTGGTATGACTTTGCTGGCCGGCAGCACCCGCGTCCCAAGGCCGGCTACAGGGAGTACAGCTTTACGTATTTTCATGAATTCTCCTCAACACGATGAAAAATTTCTGGTATGTGTAGCTGCTTCTATTGTAAGGGACAGGTAGCAAGAGGTCAAATTGCTAGTTAACCTCTTCCAGGATGCCATTGGCCTGGCAATGATTCAGTTAACCTCTTCCAGGGCGACCGCAAGGGTGCGCCCGTACAATATACGGGCGGATTAAGCAGAAAGCGCTTTTGTGTATTGTACGAGCGCACCCTTGCGGCCGCCCTCATGATCTGACTTTATCTCCTTCTTGACATATACGTATACATATATTATATTACTCATCAGAAAGCTGCAAAAAGCCTATAGTGACACCAGGAGCATCAACTATGGAACAGTTGCTACGACAAGGAGTACCTATTATGCCCAACCGAACCATCTATGTTGCAGATGCCGATGTGCCCATCTTCGAGAAAGCGCAAAAACTGGCAGGGGACAACCTCTCTGCCGCCATTGCGCACGCTCTGCGCAGCTTTGTCGAACGAGAGGAGGCCAGGGTAAGCGGATATGAGGATATTACCGTCAAAGTGGGCAAAGGTCGTCCATACCTGCAACAACAGTTTCGAGGACGCCTGATCGCAAAAAGACGCCTGCGCATCAGCAACGACATTCGCATGCTCACGATGATCGTCTACCAGACAGCCAAGGGCCGCTTTGCCGTCTACACCAAAAACCAGGCCAGCTGGTCGAACTGGTCTCACCGCGGGTCAAAAAAATCAGGCAAAGGTGACAATTGGGACTGGGATTGGGATTGGTCACACGGAGATCAATCGTCCAACGATTGGTCATCTTCTTATGAAGATGACGAGCTACGCCTGGATGTTTACGATACCCTGGATGACCTCAAGGAAAACATTCCTGAAGAGTTGTACGATACCATCGTGCGCTATCTCAAGGGAGACGACGTAGAAATTTTAGACATCTAAATGCATACCACCCATCATGTAAAGTGAGAATGTTTTATGGCAGACAATCCCGAACAGCCCATTTCTATCGATGTCACCAAGCTGGTAAAACGCTACCCTCGCGCCAGCGTCAACGCCGTGGATGACATCTCTTTTTCCGTGCGGCGCGGTGAAATTTTCGGCCTGCTCGGACCCAACGGAGCGGGCAAAACAACCACCATTGGCGTACTCACCACCGGTATCCTCCCAACCAGTGGTTCCGCGCACATCATGGGCATCGACGTAGTGGCAGACCCCATGAGCGTCAAGCAGCGTATCGCCGTGGTGCCGCAGCAAAGCAACCTGGACCGCAGCTTGCGCGCCCGTGAGATACTCACCTTCCACGCCAGCTATCACGGTATGTCCAGCACCGAACGGAACGCTCGCGCCGACACCCTGCTCAAAGAACTGGGCCTGGGTGATCGCGCCAAAGAGATGGTGGGCCGCTATTCAGGCGGCATGGCGCAGCGTCTTATGCTGGCCCGCGCTTTGATGCACTCGCCCGACGTGCTTTTCCTGGATGAACCTACCAACAGCCTTGATCCGCAATCGCGTCTGTTCCTATGGGACCGCATCCGTTCTCTCAATGCACAGGGCACGACCGTCCTGTTGACCACCCACGACATGGAAGAGGCCGACCAGCTTTGTGAACGTATCGCCATCATGGATTACGGGAAAATTCTCGTACTGGACACCTCGGTTGAACTCAAGAAGCTCATCCCCGGCGGCACACGCCTGGAGCTGCGCGTACGCATTCCCGAACTGATTTCTACAGGTACAGCGCACAAAGAGACAACCGCCAGCAGTCGTCTGCTCGATACCCTCCGTGCCCTGCCGGGAGCAGTCAAAGTGGAGGAGGTACCGGTGCAAGATCAAGAGGATGGGCAGCAAGATATCACCCTGTTCCGCCTCTACGCTGAAAACGCTGGCGCTCTGGTAGTGCAGGCAACCCAGGCGGTAGCGGAAAACGATGTCGAACTGCACGACCTGCACATCGCGCGCCCCAGCCTCGAAGACGTGTTCATCTACCTCACTGGAAGGAATTTACGCTGATGGCTACCACAACGACCACCACACAATCAGTACATACAAGGAGCCGTTTCGGCATAGCGCTCACGGCATTCCTGGCAATCCTGCGCCGCGACCTGGTCGTTACCGGGCGCGAGTTTATCGCCTTCCTGGTGCAGGTGCTCTTACAACCCTTGTTTCTCCTCTTCATCTTCGGCAAAGTCCTGCCGAGCATTGGGTTTGCGCGTCCAGGTTTCGCCGCCATACTGCTGCCAGGCATCGTCGCCTTTACCATCGTCCTGACAGCGTTGCAGGGCGTTACCTTGCCATTGGTCTTAGACCTGGGCTTCGCGCGCGAGATCGATGATCGCTTGCTCGCACCCCTGCCCGTTAACCTGGTCGCGGTCGAAAAGGTCATCTTCGCGGCCATGCGCGGCCTGGTGGCGGGCGCGTTCATTTTCCCACTTGCTTACTGGATACTGGGAAGCGAATACCAGGTACGCAGCGACGCTATAGGCACCCTCATCGGCATCATGGTACTAACTGCCTTTGTTGGAGCCAGCCTGGGTCTATTCATCGGCACGACCATCAAGCCGGAACAAATCGGCTTGATGTTTTCCCTGATCTTCACGCCCCTGATCTTCACAGGCTGCACCTATTATCCCTGGGGAACGCTCGACTCGATCAAGTGGTTCCAGATCATCACCCTTTTCAACCCACTCACCTATGCTGCCGAGGGACTGCGCTCCGCCATGGTTCCTACCCTACCCGGAGGTCACGCGCTTCCCACACTCGCCATGGGCTGGGTACTCCTGGGACTGAGTGTGACCGTCATCGCCTTCTTTTTCCTCGGCGTAAAAACGTTCCACAGGCGCGTTGTCAATTAAAGCCCTATGCAGCATGCGCGCGTTTTGCCGCAAGATTTTCCCTCTGGTAAGCCTTTTTACCAGAGGGATCAGCTATGGCAATGGCCAGATCTTCGCATCATTGAAAACAACCTCGGTCGGGCGAGTGCGATCCTGGGCGGCAAGGCCCACCACACCGCCTTGACTATAATCAATATTGCTGGCATGCACTATCAACTGCATATTGACATAAAGATCAACATTATTCCCAGTTAGCACTACAGCGACCAGGTTGGGCTGATTGAAACCGGTATGAATAAGCGTACTGGCATCGCCTTTCAGGAGGATAGTAGCCTCTTCCCCTTTGAAGTGGTCAAGGATGTATGAGCCATCCTGCTCAATACCAAAGTAATAGAAGGTCTTTTGAGCATTGTTTACAAGAAAGGCCAGGCCACCACGGTCGCCTTTTAGAATGGTCATTTGGGCCTGAAAGGCGATCTGGTTGAAATGGTTGGCGGCAGTCTTGCAATATTCAACGTAAGCCGAAAGGTGTTTTCTATGCTTGAAGATCGGGTAGAATGAGCCAAGTATAGCAGAGAAGAAAGCGCGCAACTGTGAGCCAGTTCACAAAAAAAGCTCCGCGCGATAACAATGCAGTTGCCACCCATCCCCCTCTACCACGAGCGCCCCAGCATACCCATCCCTCGGCATCAGTTCCTCAAATCTCCAACGACCCGTCTCCCGCGCATCCTCCCGGCTAGTGAGCAGCGCGGCAGGTTCGTCTGACCTCATTGACACATCGAACAGGTCAAGCGAAAGGGAAAGGCCCATACCTCTCGCTTTAATATAAGCCTCTTTGCGCGTCCAACAGTTATAAAACACCTGTTTCCTGGCTTCGATGGGCAGCGTGTGCAGTACACCTTGTTCAACAGGCGAAAAGCTGTGCCTGGCCACCCCCTCAAAATCGACTTCCGCGCGCATATACTCCACGTCAATACCAACCTGCCGCTGGAAGGTAAAAGCATAGAGAGCCAGTTTATGGGAATGCGACATGTTAAAGCTCAGTGGCTGTTCATGTACAGACGGATCAAGTGAGGGCTTACCGTAGTTATTCACACAAAAACGTACTCGATCCGCATGCATATGCAAGTAACGGCCCAGCAGCGTTCTCAGCAGTCCATGCGCCACAATAAAAGACTTGCGGTCTTTCTCAAAATGAAACCGCCCGGCTTTGACAAGCTCATCCGCCGCTAGTATCTGTCGCAAGTTTTGTATGGTCGCCTCCGGCTGCTCCATTGACGCCCTCCAGACATGCACCTCATCTTCCAATAGCGTCAAGTCTTCCGGCGGAACAAGCCACTCTTGATTCGAACCGGTCATATGCAATCCCTCAGTTTATCGTATAATGCAATGGCATCTGTTATAAAGTGTGCAGTCAGCAGTATACCATAGCATTTGAGAGGTAGCAGTTCATCCAGAATCCATCGCTGAAAAAGACAGTATTGTAACGTCTCTCTAGAGACAAATAAACTGCGTCCGGGAAGATTCAGACGCTTTAAGGAGAACTAGCATGAACATTTTGCAAGGACTGGCACATGCTAAAAAGATTGCGGGTGCCCGCCAGGCTATTGTTTGCGGAGACGTTC
Source organism: Chloroflexota bacterium (assembly GCA_005881995.1). The sequence continues at coordinate 9,749 of VBHV01000097.1, forward strand.
GCTATACCTGGAATGAGTTCGATCAGCGCACCGACGCGCTGGCTCGCGGACTGGCCTCACTTGGTGTACGGCGAGGAGACCGTATCGCAGTCCTGATGCTCAATTGTCATCGCTATCTCGAACTCTACTACGCCTCCGCACGTATGGGAGCAGTCATTGTCCCACTCAACATTCGCCTGGCAAGGCCTGAGATCGTGTTTATCCTCAATGACAGTGAAACGAAAGTCCTCGTGGTGGACAAAACATTCGCATCCTATGTAACAGGACGCGACTCGTTCCCCACCGTCGAACACGTCCTATACAATGGTGACGAGACTCCCGAAGGCATGCTACATTTCGAAGATCTGCTGAACAAAGGCGCACGGATACCGCAGAGCGCAGATCGGGAGATGGAAGACAACGACCTGTCGGGATTGTACTACACAGGCGGCACGACCGGACGCTCCAAAGGTGTCATGCTTTCCCACAAAAATGTTGTCTCCAACGCCTTCCACATGATTATGGCCTCAAGCTACACCGGACAGGATACCTACCTGCATGCCGGTCCGATGTTTCACCTCGCCGATATCGCCTCAACCTTTGCGCTGACGATGGTTGGAGGCTGCCATGCCTTCACCCCCATATTCAACCCTGTGTCTATGCTTGAGACCGTACAACGCGAGAAAATCACCACAACCCTCATCGTTCCCACGATGATCAACGCGCTTTTGAACCATCCAGATGTTGACAACTACGATGTCTCAAGTTTGCGACGCATTACCTATGGCGGCTCGCCCATGCCCCTTGAACTGCTCAAGAAGGGGCTACAAAAATGGGGACCTATCTTCGTCCAGGCCTATGGCATGACCGAGGCAGCTCCTCTGCTCACTATGCTTAATCCCCAGGATTGCAGTATCGACGGAACCCCTGAGCAGGTAAGACGTCTCGCTTCGTGCGGCAAAGAATCACTGGGCGTCGAAGTGTGCGTCGTGAATGCCGAGGGGAACGACGTGCAACCGAGAGAAATCGGCGAAATTATTGCACGCGGCCCCAACATCATGCTGGGCTACTGGCGCATGCCGGAGGCGACCGCAGCCGCCATCATGGATGGCTGGTATTACACCGGTGACCTGGCTACCGTCGATGAGGAAAACTTCCTCTACATCGTCGATAGAGCCAAGGATATGATTATCTCTGGTGGGGAAAACATCTACTGCGTAGAAGTCGAGAATGCGCTCTACACCCACCCCGCAGTGCTGGAAGCGGCAGTCGTCGGCATCCCAGATGAGACATGGGGCGAGTCGGTACATGCAGTCATTGTCTCCAAACCCGGAACAAGTGCGAGCAGCGAGGAGTTAATCGAGCACGTGCGCACACAGATCGCAAGCTACAAAACCCCGCGCAGTATCGAATTTCGTACAGAAGCCCTCCCCAAAAGCGGCGCAGGCAAGATTCTCAAACGTGACCTGCGCGAGAAATACTGGGTGGGCAAAAGCAGGCGGGTCAACTAATCCTCTTGCTCTTCATTTACGCTTGCTTTAATAAACGTATCGCTCGTGCTCGTGCTGCGTGTTTGTCAGCTTCACTCCCTCGCCCTAACTTTTGTAAGGCACCTGCATAGCTCTCCAAAGACTTCGCCACTTCGAGGTGGTTCGGACCGAGCAATTGTTCGCGAATTGCCAGCGCTCGTCGAGACAATTGCTCTGCATCTTCGTACTTTCCCATCGTCAGGTAGATGTTCGAGAGGGTGGAGAGGCTTGCAGCGGTGTCCAGGTGCTGGGCTCCCAACGCTTTCTCTCTAATGGTCAATGCGCGCATGCCAAAGCTCTCGGCTTCCTCATATTTTTGATGAGCCAGGCTGATTTCGGCCAGATTGTTGAGGCTGGTGGCAGTTGAGGGATGTTCAGGTCCCAGGATGCTCTGTTTAATCGCCAGCGCCCTTCGGGATAGAGGTTCGGCCTGCTCATACTTCCCTTGCTCGGTATAGAGCATAGCCAGGTAGGTCAGGCTTCCAGCAGTATAGTCATGCAGCCGTCCCAGTGTTTTCTCGTAAATCGCGAGTGAACGCTGGAAGAGGCTTTCGGCTTGCTCATATTTTCCCTGGGCCTGGTTGATCAAGGCCAGGGTTATCAGGCTTTGGGACACATCAGGATGCTCAGGGCCCAGTAATTTTTCTTTGATCACCAGCGCGCGCCGGGATAAGCTTTCCGCCTGTTCATATTTCCCCTGGTCGATATAGAGACCAGCAAGGTTATCGAGGCAAATGGCGGTATCAGGATGCTCAGACGCCGATACCTTCTCGAAGATCGCCAACCCACGTTGATAGAAAGCTTCCGCCAGGTCATATTTGCTCACGGCAGTAGCCAGGTGTTCCGTTCCCAATACCTTCTGCCTGATAGTCAGGGCAAGCCGGTAGAGCGGCTCAGCTTCCTCGTACTTCCCCTGAACCTGGAAAAGTTCAGCCAGGTCACTGAGACTGGCAGCAGTATCAGCATGCTCGGCTCCCAGCAACTGCTCTCTCATTGTGAAGGACTGGGATAAGAACGGACGGACTTCATCAAACCTTCCACGTTGCCGCAAGTAGCGACCGGTAAGATGGAGCAATCGAGCAGCCTCAGGAAATGCCAGTTGATAGCGCACAATCAGTTCTAAACAGACCTGCGCTTGCGGCAAATATCGCTCACATTGAGGCCATGTTGCCACCTCAACTTCTGGGAAAACTCGATTGACAGCCCGCACCACGTGCTCCGCCCATCGTTTCTTCGTCTCTTCGTCCATTCCATCCTGTATGACGGCCTGTACCAGGCGATGCATGCTCAGCATTTTCATGGAAGGATTGCGATGCACCAGTGAAAACCTGCGCAATTCCCGTATAGCAGCATTCAACTTGAGCTTGCTAAGAAAGAACGCTTGCAGAAATGCGTCAGATTCAGACGTGCCATCGGTGACGATCTCCTCAGGTATAGTATCAGGGTACAGAAAAGCGCAGAAGCGTAGCAACTCAGCTGCAAGTGCATGAGCCTGCTGCACCTTCTCAAATGAAAGGAGCAAGGTAGTGACCACCTCTTCAGGATGATCGATAGCCTTGTACCCACGCTCTCTTAGCAAAGCGATTCCATTTGTTTGATAGAGTTCTAAATACTCGCTCAAACTGCTTTTTGTTTCCTCGATATACGCGCCTGCCTGGTCGAGCGCAAGTGGAAGACCACCCAAAACCTGTGTAATTTCATTTGCCTTTTCATAATCCTCTGCCGTGGCCTTGTCGCTCGTACCATGCAGCGAAAGGATTTTGGCGCGGCGCAAGAGAAAAAGCGCTCCGTGCTCCAGTCCCAATTCACTCAGTTCGATGGCTTGAGCTATTGTTCCAGTAAACTGTGTGAGAGTTGTAAGCAATACATGTCCCTTTGGCAACAAAGGAAGAAAATCGTGAAGTATCTCGGGTTCATCAGCATTATCGAGAATCAGCAGCCAACGCGTTAAGGTATCAAGCCAGCGCTTCACCGCCGGGACCGAATCTTGATCTTCCTTTTCCTTCTCTAAATGCAGTAATGCTGCGATGGCTGCAAAATCCGAGATGAGTACTTCGCGGGATTCGGCACTTGCCCAGAGCACAGAGTGGTACTCATGAGCATACCGGTATGCATATTCGATTGCTACCTGGGTCTTGCCAATTCCAGCTAAACCATTAATTGAGTATATTTTAGGCCAGCCAGCCGTTTTAGGCGTTCTAAAACTCTCATGCAAATCCTCAAGCATATCTTCACGTCCTGTAAAGAAAGGATTGCGACGAAAAGGCGCATTCCAGTATGGAACCTCACCTTTTTTGACGAAACCCAGTTCTCTCGGACTTTTTCCAAAGAGGGTAGATAATGCCTGTCGATAACGAGAACTGGGCATTACTCCTTCCCGCTCCCATCTCCCTACCATTCTATCTTCGATAGCTCCAATCTGCTCTGCTACATATTTACGAGACCAACCACGTCTTTCGCGCTCGTATTGCAATAATTCATTAGGTTCGCCGTTGTCAGTCTCCGCCATAGTAAGACAGACCTCCCATTTGCTCGTTTATTTTACTAAACATAAAAGCTAATATCATTATCGTAATTTTAAATAAGCTTTGTTGAACTAGATAATTTACTTAAATATATAGACGCCAGTTATCGATGAATATCAATTATTCATTCTTCTCAACCTGCCCCCAAAAGCCATTTTAAGAGATCCCTCTCTCAAGTTACTCTAGCTTCTGAATATCTGGTAAAGGCCAGTTCGGAAAAGCACTTTGCAAGCGCCTTCGAGTTTGCAGAGGTGATGAAGTAAAAAGGATGTAAATATGCCCCCCAACATTCACTCGCCTTCGCGCTTCGCGAAACAACTGCTGACGCTACTTTTCATTCCCTTCTTCCTAATTGTGATCGCATCGATCCCTGATACTGACCCGTCGGAACTTCCTCCATCATCGTCAAACGACGAGGAGACAATGCTCGACATTGTACAAAAGGCACAGGAAGGGGATGAAGCCTCCTTCACGCAGCTCTACCACCGGTACTACGCAGACATCTACAAGCACCTGCTCCGACTGGTAGGGAATCGTGAGGACGCAGCAGACCTGGCAGCAGTGACCTTCACCAGAGTATGGCGCAGGCTGCCGGGTATCCATGATGGGCGGCACTTCCATGGCTGGCTCTACAAAATAGCCACCAATGCAGCAATTGATCATCTCCGTAATAGAAAGAAGAAGATTTTCTTGTGTGGAAGTGCTGATGAAGATCCTAACAACGAGTATGCAGAACGCTTTGAAGACAGGATCGAGGTAGAAGAATTAGTCAGGTTGATACTAAAGCAAGTAGCACCAGCGCCGCGAGCCTGCCTGGTCTTACATCTGGAAGGCTTCAACAATGAAGAGATCGCCATGTTTTTGGGCTTTAAGGAAAAGAGTGTTGGCACCTACCTCAGCACAGCGCGCAAGCAATTCCTCCGTGCCTATCGACGATTGAGCACCACGTAAGATACTTACGTAGTTTTCGATGCAAATTTGAATTTCTAGTATTTGAAAATGAAAAAATGTTCATTGAATCTATTTCATATTTTTCGTCATACATAATAGATAAAGCTGGAAGGAGTAAAGTAACATACTCGTACCCAAGAGAGGAAGATCAGTTTAATGAAGAAACGCATGCCCAAACCATGTGCCACCTGGGCAAATAAACTTGCTGCAACCTATCCTGGCAGTCTCTCTCCATCTGAACAAGCTGCCCTTGAAGAACATCTCAAGCATTGTACAGCATGTGCAGCCACCCGCGATGAATACTACCAGATGGACGCGCTTATTCGCGCCTTTCCTTCTGACGAGTCCCTGGCTCACCTTTCTCCTCCTCCATTGAGCATCTGGGAGCCAGGAAACTACGACGTTCACTCGCCAGCGCCCGCGTTAGATAAGCTATACAAGGAATCGGCATCTAGATATACCTGGATGCCAGGAAACAATTTGATTCCCCATTTGCGATGGGCGACTGTCTTTATCACCCTCGTAGTTCTTATCTTTTTAGCCACGCTGATCTGGGGTATTTATCATTTAATGCTGTAGCCATTCCCCTTGAAGACAGGCCATAACTTCCTATGCATTATAAAGGTGTATTTAATGACTCCAAGAAAGATATCTCATTCGGAATATGAGTTACACCATCATCGTTTGCTTCTTAGACGCCAGACCGAGCGCAGGGATGGGATCATCCTCATTGTAACGGGCATCGTCTACTTTCTCTTGACGCTTATCTGCTCGCTTCCACTCTTCTTTCTTCACACTCTAGAATTCGCGTTCACAATAGTGTGTATCGCTGGCATCGCTATTGCTACGTATTTTGTGTTGAGCGGAATATTCTCTCTTCGTTCCGGTCGGCGGCCTGTCACAAGCAAAGATGTGTATCAATGGCGGCATAAAGCGCGTCTTGCTTTGTTCCGGCAGGCTCGGGGAGAGTTACCTCCTGGTTACACCCTCAAGGGGAGGATGAGAACGCTGGTCATTGGGAGCAGCATCACTATCATAGGCTCACTGGTCATGTGGTTTATACTGAGCGGCATCCCTGAACTTCTCCTGGCGCGTACTTACCTGGTCGTGGCGGCACTCCTGGTGGAACTGCTGTTGATTCTGGACACACTCTACCTTAGAGCGAGGGAAGCCAGAAACCTTCCCGCTCAAAGCGCTCAAGACCTCTCTCTCCTTTTAGCTACGGGTGAACTGACAAGCGGGGAGATACCGGAGGAGCAATCGCCCGGAGAAGACGATACCAGGGTCTAATCGGTTATCTCCTGAGAAATCAAGTGGCAATGCCGGGATTATCCATTGCAGACCTGCTCTGCCTCACCACCGGCTCATCCTCCACCGTGGGTAGAACAGCGAGGTAAGTTCTGAAGAGCGGGCAATTGGGATGGATGTTGTGGAACCGGCTGGATGAGATGGTTCTGACACACAAGAGCAAAAGGGAAGTTGGCCTCGGGTTATACAATGTTAGGAAGCGTCGAGAAAAAGCATCCGATAAGTCTGAGGAATGTACAATACGGGGCTGAGAGGACTCGAACCTCCGGCCTAGCATTTAGGAAACGCTTGCTCTATCCACTGAGCTACAGCCCCTTCAAACAAATATTACCACAAGAGGTCAACACGCGTTCAAGAAGATACGATATTTCCCAACCAGGTTATTCGTATCAAGTTTTTACCAGCCTCACTATTTTTCTGGCCTGGTATCTGTTCATTAAACTGTATACTCAACAAATGTAAAAGTGAGGAAACTGTGAGCAAACGCTTGAGAGCTATTTGCCTACAATTGAACGTCTAAAGAAAGGGAGGGAGATTATTGACCAGCTACAATGAGAGGAACCCATACCCATGCAACCCACAACCGACATTGTCATCATCGGCGGCGGCGTGATCGGCTGCGCCATCGCCTACCACCTGCGCAAAGCAGGCGTGGACGTCACCGTCGTAGACCAGGGCGAAATTGGCGGGGAGGCATCGAGCGCGGCGGCTGGCCTGCTCGCACCTCTGGGGTCGCTGTCCGGCCCAGGACCGCTCGCGGATTTAATGCTCGCCAGTTTCGCGCTTTTCCCCACACTCGTGCCGGAGCTTGAGGACGCCAGCGGCATACCTATGGCCCCAACCTGCGCAAGCGCATGAAGGCGTGGCAGCCGCTGGGCCTGCACATGTACTGGCTGACAGGCGAAGAAGCGCGCCAGCGAGAACCGGCGCTCTCACCCGATGTACGAGCGGGCCTCTACGCCCCCGAGGAAGCGCAGATCAAGGCGCCGCAGGTCGTCAAAGCCTTCGCGCAGGCTGCTGCCAACCTCGGTGCGACACTGCGCAGCCACACACGCGTGACCGGCGTACAGCACCAACAGAACAAAGTGACGGCTATCACAACCGCACAGGGTGAAACGCTCGCCTGCAATCACCTCGTCATTGCGGCTGGCGCGTGGGCGGCGCAGTGGAGCGAGTGGCTGCACATCAAATTACCTGTCGTTCCGCAGCGCGGGCAAATCCTGGCCTTGCGCCAACCTGCGACACCTCTGCGTTCCATTATTTTCGGCGAGGCCATTTATCTCGCGCCCAAACAGGATGGAACGGTTATCGTAGGCGCGACCAGAGAAGAGGTGGGCTTTGAAAAGCACCTGACGGCTGGCGGCGTAGCATGGCTGTTGAATACGGCGGCCAGGCTCATTCCCTCTTTAGAGCAGAGCGACATTGAAAGTATGTGGGTGGGGCTGCGCCCGAAGACACCGGATAACCAGCCCATCCTGGGAACTGCGCCTGGTTGGGAGAACGTGGCCCTGGCAACGGGTCACGGCAGTGTCGGCATTCTGCTCAGCGCGATCACGGGCAAAACACTTGCCGAATTGATCGTCACGGGAACCGCGCCGGAGCTTATCCGCCCTTTCGCCGTAGACCGCCCGGCAGGCTCAATCGCTGCAGACGCGCACAGTGAGTGGTAACGAACCACAAATCAACCAGGGCGGGGGCAAGCCCGGCCCGTACCCTATACGATGCACGGCCTACCAGGGCAGGGGCAAGCCCCATAGGCGCGAACTTAAGGGGGANNNGAGTGTGTGATAAGATGGAAGTGTGATATCTATTACCGTAGCGCGTTTCTGGCAAATTAGAGTGAGTGATACGCGTATGCGATCAACAGCAAGAGAACCCTTTTTGCAGGTCAATACATCCAGGGGGAATCCCATTCCAACTCGTTATGGGCAAATAGTCCCTGTCGCAAGAGTGGTGAAGTTGCGCTGGCCTGGCGGCGGATTGAACTGGAATCGACCGGCAGCCGTTGAGGTGCAGCAAGGCCAGTCTTCGCGCAGGGTGCCTATCAACGACGCCACCTCGCGCACTATTTTCACCATCGTATTGACCGGATTGGCAGTAGCCCTCGGTATGTCAACATTTCTGAAGAGAAGAAGGAGACACAAACATGATCGATGAGAAAATCGCAAAGGCCCCCGTAACAGGTTCCGTAGAGCAGGTCATGACTGAACTTGTGCACAGTGCAAATGTAAACGCCGTCTTTGGACAGCCGGTAGAGCGTGAGGGAGCAACCATTATCCCTTGCTCCGAAATCGCTGTGGGTCTCGGTTTGGGCTCTGGCGCAGGTCCTGTCGATGAACGAGGCAACTCGACCGGGGGCGGCAGTGGCGCCGGTGGTGGCAGCCGGGGACGACCCGTTGCCGTCATCGTCGTGACTAGAGACGGCGTGCGCGTCGAACCAATACTCGACCTCACGAAAGTTGCCCTGGCTGGCCTCACCACCGGAGCTTTCATGCTCTTATGGCTTGGCAGGCTTACCGGCCTCGGTCGCAAAGGCAAAGGTCCATCGTTCACTCAGTTAGAGAAAGCGATCAAAGCATAACTGGAACATCACCTCATACATGGCACCTACCCGCCCTGCCAACGCTGCTTCGCAGGTCTCTATCCAGCGTACCAACGCGCTTCGCGCTACTGCTGCGCAGTCAGGTACGCGGCAAGGACTGCTAGTGCTGCGCACTCAGGCAGGACGAATGAAGCACCCGTAACGAGCAAGCCAGCCATCTCACTGAGATAGCTGGCTTGCTCGTTACGGGTGCTTCATTCGTTCACGTCACATACCACCGCGCGTTTCATGTGTCTTGCTCTCGCCGCAGCGCACAAGAAATGCTACACGCCTAGCGGAAAATGAAGGTCACTCCAGGACCAGGAGTAAACTCTACATTCGTGACTTGCCAAGGATACGCGCCCCAACTCATATTGCTCGCTATCACATGACCATTACTTAAAATCTTCTCGACGACGGCTACATGTCCCAGTCCAGAGGCCCCCTGCACACCTGGCTGTAGATCAATGATGGCTCCCACTACCGGCTTGCCGGACACATGCCAGCCAAATTCATACGCGCGAGCCGTCCATTCCCAGGCGTTCGCCTGTGTGTGCCACGGCACAAATACTCCATGCAATCGGAAATAGCGCTGATCGGCCCACCAGGTACAACTCCCATAGGGGAACACATTCCCGCCACCCGTCGTACCTGTTGGTGGAGCAGTAGTCGTCGGCGTCCCCTGTGTTGGTGAAGTAGTAGTCGTTGGCGTCCCCTGCGTTGGTCCGTTATGGACTCCTTCACTCTGCACCAGTTGACTTCTCAGCGGAGCGACATGTATTGCTACTTTCCCCGCTGCGCTGTGCCGGGGCTTCCATTGTAATGCTGCCTGGTGGTGTATCCCTGTGTCATCTGACACCTGATAGACCGTACCGGTATCTCCCACCTGATACGCTGTACACGGAGAACAGGGCGAAGATGGTTGAGCATGAGTCCTCCCCAACGCCGCACTCTGGCTATACCCGAAAACAGTCACACCCAGCAGCGCTACTGTCCCAAAACCTGTTACTACATTTGACGCTTTACGTGATTGAAAGAATTTCCAAACTCGTTGGTGTATTCGCAAAATACCTTTCCTTTGGTGTTCAACTTGCAGCACCCGCAAGCGATTGCCCACGTGCTTCCATATGGCAAGCAGCACCTACTGCAAACTTACAACGGGGAAGCATTGGCAACATTGCATATATTACCACATGCAATTTGAAACATCATGAAACAATATGAAATATAGCAAAAATTGGCTATTGAAAATAGACTTTGAGAGAGATACATATAGTAACGGGTGAAGTAGATTTTTCCACTGATTCAGTGAATAATTCAATAGGTCGATAACGGCCTTCCAGCCTGGTACTTCAGGGCCATTAGACCCTAACAATCCTACCTTGCTCGTTGCATAATTGGGGGTAAAGGACACTTTTTGTCCTTCTACCAACTGGTAGCTATCAAACATATCAGGTCGTCTTACGGAAGGATGATAGATGCGAGTACTGATCACAGGCGCCACCGGTTTGCTCGGTGGGCACCTGATTAAAGAATTACAGCAGCGCGGTGAGGATATTCGCGCGCTGGTGCTGCCCGTAGAAAATGCAGATAAATTGACAAAGCAAGGTGTTGAAGTCGTGCGGGGAGATATCACCGACGCGCACACGCTGGCACCCGCCGTCAAAGATGTCGAGCTGGTATTCCACCTGGCCGCAATGATGGGCGTATGGCGTCCCATTGCGGATTACCGGCTGGTGAACGTGACCGGCTCAGAAAATCTCTATAAAGCGGCTCAGGCGGCAGGTGTGCGTCGCTACGTCCATACCAGTTCGCATTGTGTTTATGGCCTGGGATTTGGGCGTTTCTTGACGGAAAAAGACGCTTTGCGGCCCGATACCCACCCATATAGCGTCACGAAAGCGGAGGGTGATCGTTTGATGCGACGCCTCATGCTGAACAGCAAGGTCGAGACCGTCATTCTTCGTCCAGGTAGTTTCTTCGGCCCCGGAGACCGCCTGAACTTTGGGCGTATGGCCCAAAGGATGAAAGATGGCAAGGGCGTGATTATCGGGCGCGGGGATAATCACCTGCCATTCTGCTACATCACCGATATTGTACAGGGCTTCATGCTGGCTGCCTATCACGTGAACGCCCCTGGCAACGTCTACAATATCACCAATGACCATCCACTGACCCAGCTGGAGATGTTCAACGAGATCGCCGACGCTGTAGATGGCATCCGCCCAATGCGGCATCTTCCTTACCTGCCCATCTACTACGGTAGTATCGTTGCAGAGAAGGTAGTTGCTCCGGTGACACACAAGGAGCCATTCGTGACAACACATGGCGCCTTAATGTTCGGCAGCGACAACAAGCACAGCATAGAGAAGGCGCGGCGCGAACTAGGCTTTGAGCCAAAAGTAGACCTGCGTACCGGTATCAGACTCGCGGCTGAGTGGTTCAACGCGGGTGGTATGAATGAAGTGGCTGTTACTCAGGCCAGCCAGAACGCGCCTCTGGCAGGTGCGATGAAATAAGCACACAAATGGCCTGCTGACAAGCGCAGCAGGCCATTTGTGTAATATCCCTATTCTGCTGTCGTAGAGACCTTCTTCCCTGCTCCCTTGAAGCCAAACTTCTTGATTGTGGAGCGCAGCCAGGGAGCGGTCGGGCCATCATCAATTTTCTTGCTCGTCTGTACAAGAAATGAGGCCGACTGCGGTCGCGGCGGGAGTTCATTGGATTCACGCAGCGAAGCAAGTTCTGAATAATGCTGGAAGGCCCAGTACATATTCACCCGGCACCCTTTGCAATTCTTCACATCGTCATCATTTTCGGTTCCGCACTGTGGACATACTGTCATGGTTGTTTCCCCCTTTGTGTACATATACCCTATAAGGGTTATCGGTTCATTCAAGCATCAAATCAGGCCCATACGCATAGCCTCGGCGACGGCCTGCGCTCTATCGGTCACCTGCAATTTGCGATAGATATCCTGCATCTTGCGTTTGACCGTAACCTCGCTCCAAAACTGGCGCGCTGCAATCTCTTTATTGCTGCAACCCTCCGCCGCGAGCCGCACCAATTCAATTTCAATATCGCTTAAGCCTGAACGCACTCGTTCCTGCTCTTTAGTAAGTCGTTCAAATTCGCCCAATACCTGGGTGATCGCATGTGGTTCACCAACCACCCGCTCGCCCCGATACACCGAGCGCAAGGATGCCAATAGCTCATCGATGGGTAACGCCTTCTGAAGATAGCCATGCACACCCAGGCGCATAGCGCGGAAAAGATGCCCATCATCCGTAAAGCCGGTGACGATCACAATGCGTGTGTTTGGACAGGCACGCAGTAATTGCTGCGCGATATCAAGTCCATTCGCATTCCCCAGAAAAATGTCGAGCAAGACGATATCTGGCTGCAGTTGCTTCGCCAGCATCACCGCTGCATTTCCAGTCGCGGCCTGCCCTACCACCTCAAAATCTTCCTGTTCGCTCAGCATAGTGCAGAGGCCTTTACGGACTACCTCGTGGTCATCCACGACCAGGACTCTTATCACCGCCTGTTGTGTTTGGCTTTCCATGTATTACCTTGCTCTTCTGTTTGGCCATACTCTTCATTACTATTTAACGACGCTCTCATCTCTCCTTCATGTTTATAGGATATTCTTCCTAACCAAGCAAGCAACCTGGTCAAATGATTGATACGAATGTGCAACTTTCAAGATACGGTTGGGATTTGCGCTAAAAAGAGCCATACAGGATAATATGCTGTATATATCACTGGATTTCATCGCAGGAGAGAAATGATGAATAATCGAGAACAGCACGTAGAGCAGACCGAGCACGCGGATCACCAGGAAAAGCCCACTATTAGAAACGAGAACCGCCCGCGATTGCATATCGACCAGGGAAACATCGCCTACGAGCTATTGCTCCTGCAGCAACGCCTGGCGGCCTACGAACAATTACATCTCGAAGAGATGACCGAACTGCGGCAAGAAATCGAACGCCTCCGCCGCACCTTCCTCCAAGAAACCAGTCCACAGCTACGCAAAATGGATGTCTGATGATTCAAACATCCATGCTGTATGGTCGGGGTGGTAGAAGGCATGCCTTCTACCACCCCGACCATACAGCATATCAAACCCTACGCCTTTGCCTCCACGTTGTCATCGCTATGATGTCCGTTTCCATTCGATAAAGACGCGTCAACGGCCATATTGATGACGGGCAGAACGGTTGCCGCTTTCCCATTCCCATTCCCACCATTATATATACGCGCCTCGTCAGCCGCGTTGATGACCGGCAGTTCGCGCAACTTCGCGGATTTACCGCCGCGCTTGCTCTCAATCACAGCTCCGGCAGTACCTTTCGCCACATCGATAGCCACACTCGTCAGCGTAGGTACATGGCAGAGCATATTGGTGTACGAGGCGTTGGCCAATGGGCAATAACACTCGCCCGCCTTAATGCTCCTGCGCAGTTCGTCGGCCTTCACCGTCGTCCAGGTTGAGCGAAAATCGTAGTTATGCTCGCGCAGGTTGCCAACGGATTCCGCGCGGATACAGCACGTCCACACATCCCCATTGGGAGCGATCTGCGCGGACGCCACACCCGCCAGGCAAGGAATGATCTGCCGCTTCTCGACCAGCGTGCGCTTCACAATGTCATAGTAGCGATCACGGAATGCCTGTGTAATGCGCGAAACGCCGTTGAATTCGGCCTTACGAATGCCCTCTTGCAAGCGCTCGATCACCGGCTGGTACTTCTGAATAGGCGGCGTAATGCCCATCCCAACGGTATCCAGTTCCACGCGCTCCTCCGCAATCTCGCTGATGAAGGAATCTGGCTTCAGTTCGTCCCGCACAAATGCGTAGATGTTCTCAAACTCGTCTACATTGAAATTCGAGATGACTGTATGCACACCTAACGTGAAGTTCTTATAGCGCCCCTTCAAAGCCTTCAGACCGGCATACGTGCGCATGGCACGCTCGAAATTGCCCTTGACACCACGCACGATATCATGCTTCACTCCAACACCATCCAATGAAAGGTTGACAATCACATCAGAGGTGGGAGCAGCCTTCAAGACGCGCTCGATGCGGTCCGGGATGATCTTATCCTGGATGCCATTGGTAGGAATATTGATAATACCCGGACGGCAATGGCGATAAGCGGCCTCGACCATTTCCGGCAGGTCTTTGCGCAGCGTCGGTTCACCTCCGCTAAAGGTAAACCAGTAGGCATCTCTGCCGACAGACGCAAAGGTCTTGTCGTACTCTTCAATGGTGAAATCATCATTTGGACGCTGCCAGACATTGCAGGTTTTACAACGCGAGTTACAGCGATAGCTCACGCTAATCGTGAGATTCAGTGGAAGAGCAAGAGGTTTGCCCAGCGCATACGACGCCTGCATCTTCGCAATTTTTGGTAGAACTTCAAGCACGTCTAATTCCCTTCCCTTCAGCCAGATAGCATGATGGATTCATATACTTCTCTCTCTATCTTACCTTCGGCCAGAAATACCTAAACCTGAGAGTTGTCGGTCTTTTTTTTGCCTTTTCCCCCAGCAATAGTCTTCTTTTCGCACAGCATTGACTCTGCGGAGCTTCCCGCGCTCTTAGTTTATAGAACGATTGGTATATGCACAAGCAACGTTGGTATCATGCCGTAAGTACCATTGTATCTTTGAGCCTTGTCCCTACACCTTTGCCGCGACTTGTGATAAAGTACAGGTACAAACCATTTCCGTTTTCTCGTCGTAAAAAAGAATAAGTAGGCAGTGAGCCACTGAAAAGCTAAGCTCTACTCTATATTTTGGGGGAAACAATGATCGATCTACAAGACCCCACCCTCAAAGAACGGTTGCGCCGCCGCACACCGGAAGGTCGCTATGAGATCAGCGAAATCGACCTGGTGCTGGCAATTCGAGCATTCGAGGCCAACGAAAATCGAGAGGGGTCGCGCATGCTCTCCGAAGTGCTGCTGGAACGCAGCGCACCGGAGTTCCAGCGCCATACCTGGGGTTTGCGCCACCGACCAGAACTGCGCGAAGAGGCCATCGCCAACATGGGCGAACACCTGCTGCGCGAAGCTATGAACCCGAAAGAAATTTTTATTACACAAAATTTTATTCACTACCTGCGCTGCCTGTGCGTCGATGAATTCAATCGTATGTTGCGGCAGGAAGGGCTGCGTTACCCGCGCCATCAGCCGATGTCGCTGACCCGCAGGACCCATATGAACACCTGCACGCGCGTGAAGAAAGCCTGCGTATCCTGACCTTTTTACCTGATCCGCTGGATCGCAAAATCATGGTCTTACGCGCCATCGAAGGTATGAAATGGGATGATATCGCGCTCCTATGCAAACGTACCGAGCGCACCATCCGCCTGCGTTACGAGCGCGCGCGCAGCTACTTACGTGATTGCCTGGTGAAAGAACAGGCGACAGCCTATATAACACCAATGGTTTGATGGCGAGAGGATATATGTTATGAATACCAACGAATTGCAACAGATCAAAATGGCCTGGCTAGCCGCCGAAGAAGCCGGTGACAAGCAGGCCCAGTTCGCGCTCCTGCGTGATCACCCCGACGCCCAGGATGCCCTGATCGATTTCATTGCTGCCTATCACATTACCGACCCGGCAGGTTCAGAGGCCGCGCTTTTGCCCCTAACACAGCGCGCCTATCAATTGGCTCTGGAGCGCGTCTTCAACGACCAGGCAACTGTATCCCGAGCCGCCAACCTGCGCGAATTGCGCGCCCAGCAGGGATTGAGCATGGTGCAGGCAGCACGCGGCCTGCGCCTGGGCATCGATGTATGGAAAAAGTTTGAGGATGGTATCATCGAAGTGGCCAGCCTGAGTGAACGCCAGTTGAACCGCCTTGCGCAATTTTTCCACGTCAACGCTGAGCAGTTTGGAAAAATACTCCTTACCAGCCAGCCCGTCATGACCCTCAATCGCCGCCAAACCGCCCAGGCTGCCCGCAGCAGCCAGCAACACTCCCAAAAACAGTCATTCGCTGAAGCTCTTGATAAGAGCACCATGTCCAGGCAAGAGAAAGAAATTTGGCTAGATGATTGACACCATCAGCATCCTGCTCTCAGTAAATTGCACGCAGAAAATCGGATGCTGGCAACGAATCTAGCCCGCGAATGCGAACTTATCTGGTATTTGTTCGATTGTGATCTATTCCACTTCCAACGTGTTACAACACTCCTTCTCATAACGTCTATGCATATGTATAATAAGCGCATCAGCTTGCACTTGCTTGCATTCAGATAAGTGAGGAAAATGCGCACCTTATGCGTATAGTTATTACCCTATAGAAACATGTTGCCTGGAGGAATTCATCAATGATTGGACCTTTTGACTGGATAGACTTACTGTTTCTCGTCACTATCGCGCTGCTCGTCTTTAATGGCATACGCAATGGCGCAGTATTCAGCCTGCTGCACCTGCTCAGCATCCCCATTGCATTTGGCATAGCCTACTTCTTTGGCAAGCCCTTTACACTTTTCCTGGCCAGCAATAACCTCCCTGTCTCACCTTTAATCGGGTATGTTATCGTGTTTTTTGGCTCGGTGCTTATACTGCATATCATCGGCACGATGATACGCGGCGTCGTGCGCGCTGTCCCATTACTGGGTCTGGGAGATGTCGTTCTCGGCGGGCTGATCGGGTTCGTTGAAGCCTGGTTATTATGGCTTGTGATATTACTGGTAATAGGCGGATTTTTACATGACGTGCAGAACGCAATGACAACCGGAAGCCATGTTATTCCCGGTCTCAATATCACCGTGTCACAGTATCAGACCTGGCACGACGCCTACAACCAGGCCGTCAACAATAGCATCTTTGCCAATGTCAATAGCTTTTTCATCAAAGCCTTACCCGCGCTTCCTAAATTAAGCGGCTTATAGGTGGTACAATACCAATAGAGACTGTAAATGGATAAGGGCGGGGACCCTTGTGGTTGCCCTCCTTGAGTCGCCAGTAGTATCACAGGACGCGATAAATTGCGTCCCTACGCGGAGGGAAATTACGCCAAAACAACGACTTTTCGAAAATGGCTCTCGCGGCAAGCACGAACACGCCTTCCTGGTTGCAGTCGAGCATGACGAGAGCGAAAGTTTGTGGAGTGTTGAAGACTCGCTTAGTGAACTGGGAACATTGGCGCGTACCGCTGGCGCGGATGTAGTGGGAACCATGATTCAGCGCATGCGCCATCCCGATGTCGCCACCTACATCGGCAAGGGACGCGCCCAGGAACTATGCGACACCGAAAAACAACTGAATTTCGACCTCGTCATCTTTGATGACGAGCTTTCCCCCTCGCAGCAGCGCAACCTTGAGAAATTGCTGCATGCCCGCGTGCTAGATCGTACAGCCCTCATCCTCGACATCTTCGCCCAGCATGCCCGCACCCGCGAGGGCCGCTTACAGGTAGAACTGGCCCAACTCGAATATCGCCTGCCGCGCCTGGCAGGACACGGCGCGGAGTTCTCCCGGCAGGCAGGCGGTTCACGCGGCGCGGGAGCCGGAGGAGCCGGTAGCGCGGGTGGTGCAGGCGGCGCCATTGGCGTGCGCGGGCCGGGTGAAACAAAACTCGAAATAGACCGCCGCCGCATTCGCAGCCGTATCTCTGAACTGCGCGAAGAAATTGAAGCGGTACGAGGACAGCGTAAAATCCATCGCCAGCAACGGACAGCCCAGGCCATTCCCGTTGTAGCCGTCGTCGGCTATACCAATGCCGGCAAATCCACCATGTTCAATGCCCTGACCGAAGCCGAAGTAGTCACCGAAGATAAACTGTTTGCCACACTTGATCCGACCACGCGCCACGTCCTACTACCGGGCAATCAAGAAGCCCTGCTCACCGATACCGTCGGCTTCATCCAGAAACTGCCCACCAAACTGATCGCCGCCTTTCGCGCCACACTCGAAGAAGTCAACGACGCCGACATGCTCTTAGAAGTGGTGGATGTCAGCCACGAAAACGCCATCGAGCAGAGTGAAACCGTGAGCGACATATTGCATGAATTAGAAGCCGACGATAAACCGCGCGTCACCGCCCTCAACAAAATCGACCTACTGGAAGAGCCATCAGAGGTCGACACCTCGCTCTACCCCAACGCCGTACCCGTCTCCGCCCTGCAAAAAGTGGGCCTGGACGCCCTGCGCGAAAAAATCGCTGAAGTGCTTGCCGCCAGCATGGAAGCCGTGCGCGTCCTTATCCCATTTGACAAAAGCGAGTTAGTAGAGCTTTTCCATCGCCGGGGCCACGTGGATCAGGAGGAGCATCAAGCGGAAGGCACACTGCTGGTAGGGCGCATTCCCCGCTCTTTGCGTGGGTATTACAAGCCATACGTGACACAACGGTAGGAGGAACGCGGTAAATTGCGTCATACTGCATCAGCCTGACAAACCGAACTCGCCCCTCTCGTAGGGACAAGGGGCGATGTGGGGCTGCTGCGGGGGCCTTGTGCTTGTCCTCGTCCTGTTGAGGTAATAATAACAGAACATCATGGAATCCCAACAGAATCGTGATGCCACCAAGGACAAGCACAAGGCCCCCACTCATCCACTCCGCGGCCCCTTGTCCCTACGACAGACCCAATACGACAGGTCCAATGCTTGACTTTAACCCGACAACTATATTCCCATCCGCAGCTCCGCTCCACGAAGATACCTGATTTACTTTTGAAGGACCATAATTGCGCCGCTACATTTAAAAATCATCACGGCCAAAACCATTGACATTTTCCAAAATACAGCCTATATTTACTATGTCGACTGTCATTTATTAACAACGCCGATAGCATAAATTGCTAAAGACCTTGAAAGAAGGAGGATAACCTGTGAACGAAGAACGAACCATGGTGCTTGAAATGCTGGCGGCAGGCAAAATTACCATTGAACAGGCCAACCAGTTAATCGACGTTCTAGGAGAAAAGCCGCTCTCCACAGAAGAGGAATGGCCCATTAAGAGACAGCGTTCTGAGAGTAGGGAACCAGTTCAACCGTATCGAGAGCAACAGCAAGCGCCAGGACTCACACAATTTACCTTTGACCAGATTATTGAACTGAGCGAACACGAGGTCGATCCGGCATATCTCAAAGGACTGCGAGAGGCAGGCTTGACCGACCTCAGCGTTGAACAGATCATCGAGTTGAGCGAGCATGAAATCGAACCTTCCTACCTGATCAAGTTGCGGCAAGCAGGGCTGACCGAGCTCTCACTTGACCAGATTATCGAATTAAGCGAACACGAGGTTGATCCTGCCTACCTGGTTAAGTTTCGCGAGGGAGGCATTTTTGACCTCAGCATCGACCAGATCATCGAGTTGAGCGAACATGACATTAAGCCCGCATACGTGATCAAATTTCGCCAGGCCGGGTTATTTGATCTCACCTTTGACGAGATTCTCGAATTGAGTGAGCATGATGTAAAGCCCTCCTACATCACGCGACTCCGTGAAGCCGGGTTAAGCGATCTCTCTGTTGACCAGGTCATCGAATTGAGTGAACACGATATCAAACCCGCCTATATCAAAGCCTTGCGTGAAGCCGGGTTAACCAATCTCACCTTTGAAGAGGTCATCGAATTGAGCGAGCGTGAAGTTGATCCTTCCTACCTCAAGGCGCTGAGAGAGCCCAGGACCCGCTTACCGGCGCAGAATTGATCGTGACAAGGCTAGAATGTCCCCAGAGCGGTATTGTCATCGAGGGGAAATTCAGCCTTGGTTGGATGGCGCGCCTGACCCCCGAACAGCTAGCCTTCGTGGGCCAGCTTGTAAAACATCGAGGCAACATTCAAAAACTCTCAGGCGAACTGAATGTTGCCTACAACACGGCCCGCAATCACCTGGACGATATCGTAGCCGCTCTGGAGAGTCCTCCACGCGCTCCTAAACAACGCCCTGATCGTCTGAAAATACTCGCCATGCTCTCTGCTGGCGAGATCAACTATGACAGCGCCATAAAGCTGTTAGCAGAACTCTAAGACCAAAGTTCTTGCATTCTTACAATTGTAGGATATACTTCCATTAGACCCAAAAACAACTCAAAGGGGAGTTTTCATGAAGCGTCTTAGTAGCATCATCCTACCTTGTATCACCATTGTAACGCTTGCAACCCTGTTACTCCTGAGCTCGACAGGAGCATCAGCAGCGGCTCCACAACGTCAACAACAGCCTGACCGACTCGCTTTCAGGCGTAATCGCCATCGCCGCAAACAACATCTGGGCCGTGGGAGGTTATAACGATGCCTCGAATAACGCGCTGACATTGATCGAACACTGGAACGGCACCAAATGGAGCATCGTACCCAGTCCCAACGTCGCATCACTGAGCAATGGCCTTTCGGCTATCTCTGCCGTCTCGGCAACCGACATCTGGGCAGTTGGCAATGCTTCCGGTAACAACGGCTTTCAACCGCTGATCGAACATTGGAATGGGACGAATTGGACTATCGCCACCAGTACAGGTACAGGCCAGCTTACTGGAGTAGCAGCGATTGCTTCAAACAACGCCTGGGCGGTGGGCAATATTTCCAGCCCCAACCTTATTCAAACCCTGGTCGAACACTGGAACGGCACTACCTGGAGTGTGGTCAGCAGTTCCGGTCCGGGTGGAGCGTACAATACGCTGAATGGGGTAGCCGCTATCTCCGCCAACAATCTCTGGGCGGTAGGAGATGATGCCATGAATATCACCCCTCATACTGACTATCTCCCCCTCATAGAACACTGGAATGGTACCAGTTGGAGCGTCGTGAAAAGCCCAAGTCCTGGCTCAACAGCGAGTGACCTGCTAGCAGTGGCTCGTGTGCCTGCGACGCATAACGTCTGGTCAGTAGGCTTCACCCAGGGCAGCATTTACCAGACCCTGACAGAGTTTCGCTGCTAAATATCTGCCAATTCATCTGTGTTGCGCTGCATCTTTACGCCATCGATGTAGATGCGGCGCAACCCTTGCAGGATACGTCCCTGTGAGAAGCCGCGCTCCTGGCGTTGGAAGTGATAGAACATGGGGTGAAGTGTCGCCAGGATGGCATCTGTCGTGTAGGGGACATCAAGCGCGCCCAGTTCTCCCCGTTCTACCGCCTCAGCGAGCAGACCTGCTATGAGTTCTTGCAGCCAGAGAAAATACCCCGCGTGCTGGAGCGAAATGCGCCGGGAGTTGTCAGACTCGCCACAGAGCCCATAGCGCGCATCTATCCCGGCAAGGGGCATCAACAAAGCGCCCTGCTCTTCGAGTAATGCAACAACATGCGTCAGTACACCATCCAGCCGTTCGAGCGCGGGAGATGTAGCCGTTGCCGTGAGCAGCACCGTGATCTCCTCTACAAAACGCTCTTGACGCTCCTGCAACAGGTCCATGCAAAGCTCGCCTTTATGAGCGTAACGGCGATAGAGCGTCCCCTGTCCAATTTTAGCGTCCCTGGCAATCTGGTGCATGCTGACTGCCTCGACGCCATGCTCAGCGAAGAGCCGCCTCGCAACCTCCAGGATGCGCTGGCGATGCTCCGCTGCATCGCGCCGTTCATGCCGCCGGTGGGCCTCGAATAGCCCTGGTATGCCAGACGGCCATGGACAATCATGAACTTCTTCTCTCACAGCTCTTCCCCTTGACAAGTGGACAGTTGTCCGGTACAATTTACATATGGACACTTGTCCACTTAGATTGTAGCACATTGTAACGCGGTGGTCAATACTCAGGATAAGGTTCCAGTTTTAGCACGACAAAAAGAATAGTGTTAAGAGTCCCCTTGCACATATTCAACAGCAGAAAGCCGTGACTTGTCCGCCTTACCGCCAATGCCTGTTCGAATCCCGGCGGCAGAGGCATCAGCAAAGGAAATGTACTATGTCAAACAGACCGGCCATTCTGGCCGAAGGACTACAAAAATATTACGGAAAGACCCGCGCCCTTGCCGGGCTTGACCTGGTCGCCGAGGAAGGAACCGTACTTGGCCTCCTCGGACCAAACGGCGCAGGCAAGACTACCGCCGTACGCATCCTGACCACGCTCTTGAAACCCGACGCGGGTCGGGCAGAGGTTGCCGGGCTTGATGTCGTCAAACACGCCGACGCCATCCGCGCGCGCATCGGCCTGGCCGGTCAATATGCCGCCGTCGATGAAAACCTCACCGGCTACGAAAACCTGGTAATGTTCGGGCAACTCTATCATTTATCAGGGAAAGTAGCGCGGCAACGAGCGAACGATCTTCTCGAACGCTTTGACCTTGTCGACGCTGCCAGGCGCACCGTGAAAACCTACTCAGGAGGCATGCGCAGGCGCCTCGACCTGGCGGCTAGCCTGATCCTGACCCCTCCGGTGCTCTTCCTGGACGAGCCGACGACCGGCCTTGACATACGCGGACGCCTCGCCATGTGGGAGGTCATCAGCGCGCTCGTAGCCGATGGCACAACCGTATTACTCACCACCCAGTACCTCGAGGAGGCCGATCAACTTGCGAATCAGATAGCCGTCGTTGACCTTGGGCGCGTGATTGCCAGAGGCACTTCAGACGAACTGAAAGCCCAGGTAGGAGGCGAGCGGCTCGAGTTCACTGTTGCGTATGAAGGAAATCTGGATGCCGCAGAACAGGCAATGCGCCCCTACAGTGTAGGTGAAATTCAGGTCATTGCGGATGACCGGCACCTCATTGTCCCGGTATCCAATGGCGCGCAGCTCCTGGCTTCCGTTGTGCGCGATCTCGATGCCGCCCAGATTCCCGTAGAAGATCTGGCATTGCGCCGTCCCACTCTGGACGATGTCTTCCTGGCGTTGACCGGGCGCACAACGACCACAGGCGACCTGTCCAAAGATACGCCGGCCCCACAGCCCCTGGCAAGGAGTACCCGATGAACATCACCAACTTACGAATAACACAATCACTGAAACCAGTCGCGCGTCCCAGGCTCTACTGGACAATCGCTGACGCGCTCGTCCTGGCGAAGCGCCACCTGATCCAGATTCCGCGCATCCCTGATGAGCTCATCTTCGCGACGATCCAGCCCATCATGTTTGTGCTGCTCTTCCGCTACGTGTTTGGCGGAGCCATCCCAATCAAGGGCACCAGCTATGCTAACTTCCTGATGCCTGGCATCTTCACCCAGACCGTGATCTTCGGCGCGACCACCACCGGCATCGGCCTGGCCACAGACCTGCAGCGCGGCCTCGTCGACCGCTTTCGCTCCTTGCCCATGGCCAAATCTGCCGTCCTCACAGGTCGCACCCTCTCCGACCTGGTACGCAACACCTTCGTGGTCATCGTAATGTGGACGGTCGGCTTGCTGGTCGGCTTCCGGCCCGAAGGACCAGTCATTTCCTGGTTCGCGGCAGCAGCCATCCTCCTGCTCAC
>VBHV01000690.1 GCA_005881995.1 Chloroflexota bacterium
AATACCGCTCTGAAACTGCTGAAACATCTCATAGCCATGCATAGGCTGATGCTCAAGCAATCCCAAAATAGCGTATTCAGCAGGCTCACTGATTTGCATACCTACGATTAATCCCCTGTTTATGCGAAATGAGAAATGGATGCGCAGCCATTATAGTCTACTTTGCAACGCTAGACAAGGTATGTGAATCCCTGCAAATCAAGCACGTAGTATAATAAGACACCCATAATCAGACACACTTTCTTATTACCCACGTAATCTCCCAGTATCTTCGCTCAAAGGAGTTCTGCTGATGTCTACGCTTGAAAAAAAGCTTACACCGCCGCCTCGTCGTCGTTCGCACCGGCGTCTCTATATCACTCTTGGCATCATAGTTGTCCTCATCGCCTTTATCCTCCTCTTCACAGATGTGCCCAACGAAATCGCCTTTATCACACATTTTGTTGCTCCCCCCAAACATTTTACCTATGCCGGGCATTCAAATTACATTAGCTCGGTAGTGTGGTCGCCTGATAGCAAACGTATTGCTTCAGCCAGTGGAGACCATACCGTGCAGGTCTGGGATGCTGCTGATGGAGGCCACGTGCTGACCTACCGCGGTCACTCTGACGATGTGGCAACAGTAGCATGGTCACCTGATGGTCAATTTATCGCCTCAGGCAGCCTCGATAACACAGTTCAGGTATGGAATGCAGCCACGGGAGCGAGGGTCTTTACTTATACGAAGCATACCGATGTCGTATTCGATGTCGCCTGGTCGCCCGATAGTAAGCGTATCGCGTCCACGAGCAACGATGGCACGGTGCAGATATGGGACTCGACCACCGGGGAGCACGTTGTCACCTATACCGGCCCGGCCTCCATACGCGGAGGCATTGCAGCCACTAATGCTATTGCGTGGTCGCCCGATGGCAAATATCTCGCGCTTGGCGGCCTTGGGCCTGCTGCTATCCTGGACGCGGCGACGACTCAAGTCATGGGGTACTACGGTCCGCATGGTGGAGCATCGCACGCTGTAGCCTTCTCCCCCAATGGCACATACCTCGCGGTTGGAAGAGACGATACCAGCGTGCAGGTCTGGAATGTGGCAGCCCACACCAACGTCTACACCTATGGCGGTCACACTGCTGATATCTTCACCCTCGCCTGG
>VBHV01000570.1 GCA_005881995.1 Chloroflexota bacterium
GATTCGCCATTTCAGTGGGTGTCAGCACATTGGGTGGCTCGTTCACCATGTCGCGTGCAAAGTTGGTGGCCTCTGCAAGCGCAATGGCGCGGTGCAGAGCTTGTTGGAGATGGGTATCACCGGCTGAATCCGCAACCACGTCTATCTTGTTCAAGCCGCGTCCATTGCCATTCGTATTTGTATGCACATACTTCTTAAAAGTATAGGCGCCTAATATTGCTCCCTCGACTTCCGCCTGTATCTGCTGCTCGACATCCAATTCAGCGTCTTCCAGGTGGCAGGCCAGCGCAATGAAATGCGCTCCCATCTGCTGCAAATGGCGAGCAGCCGTGGCGCTGGTCCACAGGATGGCCTGCGTTTGCAACTTCTCCTGCATGCCCAGTCCCACCACTACCACACGTTTGGCCGCCATTTTACCCATGGTGTGTATCGTCGCTAACTCACCCACATTTCCCTTGAACTCACCATTCGTGAAGATCTCTTGCAGCATGCCGCCCAGCAGGCCATCTACCGTGCGGGCTGTTTTCGTAAGGACGAGAGCTTTCTTTTCCGCTTTTTGAAATGCCACTCCAACAACCAGGGCATCACACGCCATATCCTTGATGGATTGATTGGTTACTTGAATATCCATAATACAATTCTCCCCAGACATTACTTCGTAGTACGTGACCCCAAAAGAGATTGACCGGTCACTGCATTCGTTTGACCGGTCACGGGATCACATGTAGTTACTTGAATCATAACAAATTCTTAGTCAATGTGCTACATTTTTTTCAGAATGTGTTACTTCTGTGTTTATTTTTTAAGCTTTTGGCAGCAATCTATCTACTACTTCCAATAATTGGCGTGGCTTGAACGGCTTGGTGAGATATTCATTGCAGCCGATGTGTATGGCCGCTTCACCCTCATCGTTCAAAGCGTAGGCTGTAACCGCCACAATAGGCACGTGTTCCATGCCTGGACGTGCGCGAATCAACTGCGTTGTGCGGTATCCATCCAGCACGGGCATCGAGAGATCGGTCAGGATCAGGTCTACCCGTTCGTGATCCAGTATATCCAGCGCTTCCTGCCCATTGGAAGCCGAGATGCAGCGATAGCCGCGTGTGGATAGAACGCGCTCGATCAAGATGCGGTTGGACACTTCATTCTCAATGATGAGTATGGTTGGCTGCCGTACGCTGGTACTGGCACCTAACGGCATTGGCGTATTCATAGGTCTTCCTCCCATTATTACTGATGGCGCTGCGCTTCCTGGCGCAGGTATCCTATCAGTCTGACTTCCCCAGGCTATACAGTCATACGCACCCTGGCAGGCGTGACAATCGGCAGCGTAAAGGAGAAGGTCGATCCCTGACCGACAATACTTTCCACTGTTACTTCGCCGCCTTGCAATTCGATCAATTTCCTGGCAATCGTCAGACCAAGGCCTGTCCCACCAAAGCGTCGTGTCACGCTACCATCGGCCTGGCGAAAAGCTTCGAAGATATAATCCAGAGCCGCCGGAGAAATACCGATGCCCGTATCGCTGACGGAGATACGCAGCATATCATAACGTTCCAGCAGCATACAGCGAATAGTGACGCCGCCGTTTTCCGTAAACTTTAAGGCGTTAGACACCAGGTTCACGACGACCTGGCGGATGCGGTGACTATCGGCCAGCGCCATCGGTAGCTCCTCGTCCATCTCCAATGTCAGAGAAAGTTCCTTGTTGCCCGCCATCTGTTTGAGTTCATTCACCGCATCTTGCAAGCTTTGCTCCAGGGACAGTGGCTCAACCTTGACCTCCAGGCGGTCCGCTTCAATCTTGGAGAGGTCGAGCATATCATCGACCAGGCGTGAAAGGTCTTCAGCGCGGCGCACAATGAACGAAATGTGTTCTTGTTGCTCCTCCGTCAATTCTCCGTCAAGGTATCCCTCAAGGATCAACGATCCATAGCTGATGATACTGTGCAAGGGAGTACGTAATTCATGGGTCACCGTCGCCAGGAATTGTGATTTCAGGTGGTTGACGCGTTCCAGGGCTGCATTCTTATCCTTCACCTCGACAAAGAGCAGCGCGTTCTGAATAGCCATCGCGGCCTGAATGGCTGCGGTACTCAATAAGAAGGTATCACGTCCACTCACCTGGTACGGCCTGTCTCCATAGAGCATCACTGCGCCGATAGCCTGGTCCTGTAAAAATAATGGCACGGCAACCACAGACTGGTACCCCGCCTCTAATGCCATGCGCGCCCAGGCTTCCCCGCGCTCCCTGTAGATCATGTGGACATCCTCGCCATAGGCGATCTTCTCTCTCTGCATCGCCATGCGCGCCAGCAGCATATCGAGATCCCGCAACGCCGGCCGGGGAATACGCGGGCGACGCAGTCCATCAGGTTCCGGCGGGGGTGTCAGCTTTAGCGCGCGTATCGCCCGCCGCTTGCCGCTTGATGTGGAGGAAGTAGATGCTGCGCGTGCGCTGGCGACAGGCATCGCCACCATTTTGGTTGTAGCCGCCATCGTAATATCACCAGCCGGGTCGGCATGCACCGTCACCGCTTCTCGCTTTGACGAAGGCGTATCTGGAAGATTCCCATTTGACGGCTGTAATGGCTGCAAGGCTTGTGTATCCGACCACTGCGCTACTGCCCAGGGCGAAGTCATCTCACGTCCATACAACAGCAGAGAAACGCTCTTCGCATGCATTATCCGCCCCAGACGCGACACAATTTCTCTCAGCAAGTCCTCCAGGTTCAGCGTCGAGATGAGAATATCACTCATCGTGAGCAAGTCACTCATACGGCTGGTGATCATGTGACTTTCGTTCTCTTGTGTGTTTAAGGACTCCGAGAGCAGATTGAATGAGCGCGCTAACATGCTCAACTCATCAAGCGCAACGTTTGCTCCCGTGGAGCCGGTGGTATTGGAAACCAGCTGAGCGATACTCGCTTGTAAGCGACGTATCGGGCGAATGAAGAACGTACGCGCGATCAAGGTATAAGCCGTGACGCCCAGCGCTATGACGAAAATGCCCAGGCCGATCAGAATCTCGATCGCGCGCTCGAGATGCGTGTTCAAGTTATAAAGTGGCTCGATATCTACCACCAGCAGCGAGGTGGACCCGGCCACCTGGTGGTCCGCCCGGACGAAAGCGGACATCGTCAAATAATGCTGACCTGTATCAATCAGGTTCACGTGGTTTGAAGCGCAAATGCTTTCCTGGGCAATATGTCGATCCAGCGGCATACTATGTATTGTCGTTCCCTGAATTTGCTGCCCCTGGCATAAGGCCACGTTCAATCCGAGGTTGCCGCTTGCTCGTACTAAATCGGCTGCGAAAGAGTCATCGAGGCGTTGCTCCCCTATCAATATCCCCAGCTGCTTGTCGCCGGGAGCAAGAATGGGCACAGCTACATTGATATCCCAGGTAGAGTCACCTCTCGTAGTATCCGCCGACGTCTTTACCACCTGGCTAGTAGTCTTTCCTTGCAAACCCTCATCTACCAGGGGCTGTATATCATTCGAGAGTGTGCTTGAAGGTGATATCTCTTCCAGCGTTTGTCGATCCTGGGAAACAATGATCATATCAGAAAAATGATCATCTAAAAAGGTGGAGAAGAGCAAGTCCCGAATTCGTTCCCGCGAGGATTGGGTCAGTGGTTGCGCCAGCGCATCCCCCAGCCCTGGGTTTTTTGCAACCCGCGAGAGTTCTTCACTGAGCAAGACGGTCTGCGCCTGGTAAGCATGCTTGATGAGTGCAAGGTGCATGGTAGCGTCACTTTTTGCTTCATGCTCGTAAAAGGATTTCAACAAATACCAGGACGACGTTTCAGACAGTAGCATACAAAGCAAAAGTGTAAATGCCGCGCTAATTATCAGTTTTCCGCCCAGAGACCGAACCGTAAATCGCATGCCAACCCTTCTGGTCACAAACAAAAAGTAAGGGGAGGACGGGGTGCCAGCTCGTCCTCCCCTTACCACGCGTATGCTAGGAGCATCGCGAGGCTCCAGGAGGTGCGCGCGCAAACCCCATGGGGAAAAGGTTGCGCGTATACACAGATGAACGCTACAAGCTTGCTCGTCGAGGTGGATCTGCTTGCTCACGAACATCCCGCCTTCCATCCCAGGCCTATGTATTATAACGTATAACTCACCAAATAGATATCATTTTGGGAGCCAATTTTCTCACATTGTGAAAAATTCGTTTGAGTTTATAGAGATTTTTCGGCCCAGGACTATGCTCCCAGGTATTCGATGTAGCCGTTTTTGAGTAAGCGTACCACGATATAGGCAACCTGCACCTCTGTTTGGTGCAGCAGGCGCGCCACGTCTCGTACCGTGCGCCTGCCATCGAGCAGCATAAATACCAGACGCGCGTGTCTCTCCATCTGGTTCATCACTTGCGCCGTTGCTGCTGCCGGCCGCGCGCGAAAGATAGCATCAACTGTCATGATGGTTTGTGTCGTTGTCATATTCACTCCTCCAAAACACACATACACCCCGACTCCCAGTTGGTCTAAACCTGCACAGTATACTATACTGCTCCGGTGTGTATTTTTCGCTAAAAATTAGCTCATCCATGTGAAGATGGTGTGAAAATGCTGTGTTTTGTTGTATCAATATGTTTCATAAAGGAGGGAAGTATGGGGATGCCTTACGGAATCTCGGTCCACAAGATTGGCCCGCTCGTCCCTAATGTATCCACTTGCTTTGAAGTGCCACGCCCTGTATCCACCAGGTAGATGCCCTGTTGCCCATCATTCAGCGCAATCACTAACTGTTGTGGGGAAGTAACAGACCAGGCCAGCGCAGAAGCTGCGCCCTTAATAGAGAGGAAATGTGTATCAATGGGCGCCTGGATAGTGGCGATACCTACTTTTGTGCCGGTGCTAAATGCTACGCGCTTGCTGTCGGATGACCACGCGGGAGCAGGAGCATTTGCGACGTTGCCTGCGATGAGGGTGTCAAGAGCTATACTCGCGTTGACGACATGAAGCGTGCCAATGCCAGCCGAAAGCATATCGAGATACTCTATAGATGCGCCATCAGGAGACCATTGCGCAAAGCCGACCTGTTTTCCGGTGGTCAGTGGCACATGGCCCGTCCCCTGCGCGACATCCACGCGCAGTATATCGCCCGCACGTCCCGCGATGGAAGTGATAACCAGCCAGCTTCCCACACCATTGTGACCACTACGGCTGTAGATCGCCTGCGCGTAATCACCCTTAAGCAGTTCTTGTGCTGCAGCGCCAGCTACTCCTACGCGATGAATCCACAGGCTGGTAACCTGGCCAATTGTTCCCACGCTCCAGGTAACCATTGGCGCATCTGTGCCCGGCGACCAATCCAGTGAGAGAACGCTTTGGCCCACGGTAGTTCCTGAACCGATGCCCTCGGCGATGGTGAGCGAGCTGAGATTCTGCGTATGGTAGTCAAGGATGCTCGTTACCTCGTGATTGGTCACTTCAAAGGCCAGGCGCACACCATCCGGCGACCAGACGGGATGGGTCACACTACCCGGAACAGCAACATGTATGGGGGTGACTTTATGCGTCAAAGTGGAATAGATATAGAGACTTGTCTGGCCCGATCCGGTTGGATCGGCGACGAAGGCTAACATGCTTCCATCTGCCGACCATGCCAGGCTGTTTAAGATAGTTTCCCACGTATCCGTATCCTGCACAGATGCAGGCAGCGTCCCCGCTTTCAGCAGGGGCTGATGGATAACAGTATCCGACAGTCCATCACTACGGATAGTGTGGACAAGGGCCGTCTGCAGATCAATGTAGGCGAGCATGTCGCCCGCCGAGCGTCCGGGTAAAGGCGCTGTTACTGCCCAGTTTGAGGCGACCGTCACATTGCTTGGCGTCAAACGTTCGGGCTGCGGATTGTTGCCATCCACACGAACACTCAATAACGACCCCCCGCGTAGAAAAACAAAACGCAGCCCCGCCGAAAGCGGTGTTATCCCGGATGGATTTGGATTTAATGGAGGCGTAATTCCGCCAGGATTGATGGACATTGCCGGATGAAACCAGCTATTAACGCCAAGAAAGCCCCCAATGCCCAGGGTCAGGATCAGCACGGCAGCCAGCGCTGCGATCAAGATGCGCAGGCTTTTTGTATTGCGACGCTTCCGGGGCGGTACTACCGGTCTGACTGACGGTGTCGGTACTGTGCTGCGCCCACCAGGAATGGCAACTAAATGAGGGCGACCCGGCGTATCGCGGCGGGGGCTGTTAACCGGCAGTTTGGGAACCGTCCATTCAACCGGTCTATCGTTGCTGCCCTCGAAGGTATCGGGCACGTCGAAAGCGCCCGTCAATTCGAGGATCTCTGGTGAAGTGAAGATGCGTTCGCGTAAAGCCGGGTCGGGGCTCACGCGCGGAAGTCGCTTGAGTAGTGCATCGTTGCGGCGAAAGTCGGCAAGCGTAGCGGTACACCTTGTGCAAGACTTGAGGTGAGTAGCAACCACGCGGCGTTCTTCGAGTGCGAGCATATTGTCAAGGTAAGCGCTTAGCAGTTCCTCGACTTGCTCGCAGTTCATTTTGTGCCTCCGCCTTGCTCTAGAGCTTTATAATGCTCTCTAAACGATTGACGCGCTCGGGAAAGATACATCTTGACACCGCTCTCAGCGATATTCAGGGCCTTGGCGATCTCGCTGTAGGAGAACCCTTCCTGAGTATACAACAACAGCGCAGCCCGGTACTGCTGGGGCATGCGACGGAGAGCAGCGCGTACGAGTTCCGTTGTCCCGTAGATTTCCTGAGGATCAGAGCCTTCTACATCCGCTGGTTCGTGATCGAGGTCTTGCCAGGGAAGCCAGGCGATCAATTTCCGACGACGCAGAGCATCATAGGCCGTATTCGTTGCGATACGATACAACCACGCTGACAATTTCAGGTTTGCATCCATTTTTGGCAGCGCGCGAAACGCTTTCAAAAAGGTATCCTGAGTCAGATCATCTGCCTGCTCACGGTCCCCAACCAGATGATACATATAATTATAGATCGGTGTCTTATATTCGTCG
>VBHV01000098.1 GCA_005881995.1 Chloroflexota bacterium
AAGCTGGCGCTGGCGCAACGCTACGGTCAGGTCGCGAACAATATTGTCGTTCACTTCACACCGGAAGTAGCAGCGCTGACGGCAGGCGCATTTCTCGATGAATTGCGGGCGCATTTTAACATTCAAGCCATGGTTGTAGGCAGCAATTTCAGCCTGGGACATAACCGGATGGGCGATCTCGCTTTCCTGCAACGCTATGGGCAGGAACATCATATACTCATCCGACCTATCGAGTTAGAGGAAGCTGAACATGCACGTATAAGCAGCACACGCATCCGTTCATTGGTAAGTGAGGGGCAGATAGCGGAGGCGAACGAATTACTTGGGCATCCAGTCATCGTGAGCGGCGTTGTCATTAAAGGCGACCAGCGCGGCAGGCTGCTGGGGTTTCCCACCGCCAACTTGCTGCCAGAACCGCACAAGCTGCTGCCCGCCAACGGGGTCTATGCTGCGAGAGTCCGTGTTGAAAACCCAGCAGAAAGTGACGCAACAGGTCATATACCCGTCTCTTATGATGACCAGCAGAAGGAATGGAACAGCGTGGTAAATGTGGGAGTTCGCCCAACCTTTGGTGGGCAACAGCGCCTGGTGGAAGCACATCTCCTCGATGTTCAACTCGATCTGTATGATCAACGTATTAGTATTAACTTCATCGCGCGATTACGCAACGAGCAACGCTTTAACGGCATTGATGCGCTGAAGGCTCAAATCGCGGCTGATGCGCAGCAAGCCCGTCAGCTTTTCCAAGAGGGAGGTTGAGCAGGGTGAAAACTCGCCAAAACCCACTCTCAAAAGTAGAATCTTTGATGCAACGCATGGTGGAAGGTCCCTTTGCGTTTCTTTTTCCGTCCAGACTACAACCCTCGCAGGTAGCTCGTAAACTGGAACGCGCTATGGAAGATCAGTCTCTCCTGCAAGGTGAGGGACGACGACTGGCCCCTGAGATTTATGACATCTATCTCAGTTTCAAAGATCACCAGCAATTGGCTCCGGTTGAGGCCACGCTGAAAAAAGACTGGCAAGACCATCTCGTGCACTTCGCGCGCCAACATCACTATACCCTACGCACCATGCCGGTGTTGCGCCTGCATCCCAGCAGCGATTTGCGCATCGGTGACGTGCGTATCGAGGCGCAGCTGGTCGATAAGCAGCATATGGATGGTGGGGAAGGCGGACTGATGGCTACACAGGCGCTTAGCGCCGAACAACTGGCGCAGTTACGCGCGCAGTTGCCGCCGGGACAACCATTGCCTGGCATATCTAGCCCCAGCGTAATGCCAACCGGTCCATATGGCTACCCGGCAGGCGGCCCGGTGGGTTCCAACCCATCCCTTATGCCGCCAACCCTACCGCCTACAGCTGTACCCGTAATGCCCCAGGCATGGTTAACGATCCGTTTACCGCAGGCGGGCCAAAAGGTCTACCGCATCGAAAAACCCGTTGTCAACATTGGGCGCCAGCTCACGAATGATATCATTGTTGAAGACAAACGTGTTTCGCGCTATCATGCTCAGATAAAATACCAGGCTGATGGGCAATTTACCATCTATGATCTTGGCAGCACCAATGGCATTACCGTCAATGGCACACCGCATCTGCGCCAGCACCTGCTGCGCAGCGGCGATCGCTTCACCATCGGGAGTTATGATTTCTACTTTGAGCGAAGATAAGGTTTAAATGCGATGTTTGAAAGGCAGCCAGAAACGACGCTGCGCGTCTAGCCTGCGGCTCATCTGGCTGAAAAGAACGAATGACGCTTGATGTCTTTTTAATAATCTTACGTCTCTTATTAATTGTACTGCTCTACCTTTTTCTCATGCAGGTAGTCATCGCCATTACACGCGATCTGCGCAAAACGACGGCCATCACCGAGGCAGGAGGCAGCAAAGGCGCTCCCGTCGTCGGTCATCTCGTTGTGGTGGATAGCGGACCCAGCCAGATAGCTCCAGGCACGCGCTTTGATCTCATGCCCCAGACAACCATCGGGCGCGGCCCTACCTGTACCATCCAGATACCAGAAACCTTCATCTCTGGCGAGCATACTCGCATGTGGTTTCGCAATGGTGCCTGGTACGTCCAGGACGCGGGCAGCACTAATGGCACCTACCTGAACAATCAACCGGCGCGTGACGCTCTTCCCGCCCGCTTTGGCGATATCATTCAAGTTGGATACATTAGTTTCAAACTGGCTCAATAAACATTTGTAGGGACGCGATAAATCGCGTCCAGGTTGGCGAAGACATGCCTGGATGGTGGACGCGATTTATCGCGTCCCTACAATGGTAGAGAGAAGATTACTATATGGCAAGTCAAACTCAAAATATCTTTAGAAGGTATCGTTGGAAAGAATTCGGATTGTTCATTATCCCTTTCATGATTTTGCTGCTTGCAATGATACAACTGCCCCTGGCACAATACTACGAAACCCAGCTCAACACGAATAAACAACCAGTACCTTTCACCCTGGCCGTCCTGCCATCGGTACACGCGCTGATACCCATCCTTGGCTTAATCGCCGTTTTGCTCTTCGTCAACATACTTTTCAGCTTCTTTTTTCCAAAAGCAGACCAGATCCTTTTACCGCTTGTCGGCCTGATGAGCGGCATTGGCGTGCTGATGGCTACGCGCCTGGGACCGGATGTAGGAGATCCGAATCTGGGGGCCCGGCAGCTTCTATGGGTACTGATCGGGCTTCTCATGGGTATAGGGGTGCTGTTTGGCCTGAGAAATATGAACTGGCTTCGACGCTACAAGTATACCTGGGCCGCGCTTGGCATCATCCTCGTGGGCTTAACCCTGGGGAATGCCTTGCGTGTGAAAAATTTTAACTCTCCCACCCACGACCAGTTGAACTTTGGGCCACTCAACCTGCAGCCATCGGAACTCCTGAAAATCTGTATTGCCATTTTCTTCGCGGCTTATTTGAGTGAAAATCTCGATGTGATTGCGGAGAGTAACCTGCTGTTAGGCCCTTTTCGCCTGCCTCTCTTCGGTGAGATCGGGCCATTCCGGCTGCCACCCTTACGCCAGTTGGGACCACTGGCTCTGATGCTCGGCATCTCGCTTGTGCTGTTCTTAGGCATACGTGAGCTGGGATTGGCGTTGCTCATTTACGGCATTTTCCTGGCAATGCTCTACCTGGGCAGCGGTAAGTTATCCTACGTTATTGTCAGCCTGCTGATGTTTTTTGTGCTGGGCTTCATTGGTTATAAGCTCTTCGCGTATGTGCAGGATCGTTTTGCGGCGGTATCTATCGATGCCGTAAACTGGCAAAACTGGTCAGGAGACACCATTGCCTTCGCCAAAGCGCAGGCATACCAGATTATGCAAGGCTTGATCGCCCTATCAAGCGGCGGCATCATCGGCACGGGTTTAGGTTTAGGACATGCAGGTAATTTTGTGCCAATTGTGCAATCCGACATGATCTTCACCGGCATTGGCGAAGAATTAGGGCTGGCCGGACTGTTCGCTATTATTGGTATCTACCTGCTGATTATCTATCGTGGTTATCGCATCGCAATTGAGTCCAGCGACGAGTTTAACCAGTTGCTGGCCGCCGGCCTGACCTCGATCTTCGCAATTCAGGCATTAATCATCATTGCAGGTAATATGAAATTCCTGCCTTTAACAGGTATACCCCTACCATTTCTGAGCTATGGCGGCAGCTCGATCATCGCCAATTATATTATTGTTGGTATCCTCTTGCGCATTTCGCATAATACAGCGATGGAACGCGAGGGGTAATATAGACCTGTTTCACTATATATCTACTTGTCTCTTTGTGCCACACATGCTATACTGCCTTCGTTATCATTTGCTGTCAGAAACATGTAGGAACAAAGTATATGGGTCAATACCAGCAATGGCTACATTACCAGGAAGTTGATCGACGCCTGCGCTCAACGTTAGAGGTGCTTGAAATAGAGCTGGCTCGACTCGAAAGTCAACTCGATAGCTTCTTTTTAGAGCAACTCATGCAGCAGGACAATCCTCTGGCCACAAATTCCATTCTTTCCACCCTCCTCACTCAAAAGGGCGCCAGTACGAATGGGCACATCCCTTCAAACAACGAGGCATCTTCCTTCTCCCAAACAAATGAGCAGGAATACGCCGCATCACACGAAACCCTTTCGTCTGAGCTTCTGGATCGGGGAGACCTGCCAGATTCTGGCTCACAGCAGATAGAGCAGATGGGACAAATGGGACAAATGGGGCAAGCTGATCACTTTTTAGACTTGCCACCTTTTCCATCCGCCAGTCATCCGGAAATAGAACTGTTATCTGAAGACATGCTTGCCTTGATGGATGAACATGCGCAAACTGACCCGCAAGTCGAACTTCCCTGGTGGCTGCGCAAAATCACGATTGGCTCAAGTGATGCTGAAAGCGGCAGGCCCATTGACCAGGAAAGTATACGCACGAATCGCCTGGTGCAGCGCTGGGTAGAACGTTGGGGACGCCAAACCTCGACGGCCTTGCCTGGAGAAGAAAGCGAGGACACGCCCGATGCAACATAGCGCGGAACCGGACTTTCTAAGCCAGCTTGACACGATCTTCACACAACTGAACCCACAGGAGGTCGAACAATTCTACGCTACTTATAAGCAGTGGCTGCTGCAACAGCATATAGCATCGTTACAACAACGTATCGTACACATACAACAGCAGCTTGTGGAAAATACCCGGCTTATCCAGCAGACGCAGCCCTCACCCATAGCTCTTGCTACCTTAGCGCGCCTTCAATCCCACGGCGTCAATGATATTGACCTGCTCGACAGCATGCTCGCACGCGGAGAAGCATGGTTGGATGCGACTATGCAGCGCCTCGACTACTGCGAGCAAATCGACGATTTCATTCGTGATGACTATACGCAATGGTGTAAACTCGCCCTGGAAGGAGCCTTTGACTGGATCGATTCGATGCTCGATGAAGCCTCCCCGACTTCACCACCCACTCCTATTGAAGAAACGCCGACCAGCGCTGCCGATACCGTTGCTACTAATGATACAGAAGCAACCGAGGCCCTGCTCCTGCAAAAACTTACCAGCGATTCCGACGAACAAGAAGGCGTCTCATGGCAGGAAGAGACACTCAAGCAAACAGCCATTAAATTGCCTGCTCAGGAAGAGGCAGAAGAACCCGCAAGCAGCGCAGCAATTACTCCTTCACAAAACGAAGAAGCCACCCTTGTCGAGTTCGCTCCACCAGAAACAGCGCCATATAGCGACGAAACTACTGCAACCGAGAACGAACAACCACCTCTCATTGAGTTCGCGCCTGAAAAGGGAC
This sequence comes from Chloroflexota bacterium, assembly GCA_005881995.1. The sequence goes on from VBHV01000098.1 coordinate 5,291, forward strand.
CTGCAAACATGAGAGAAGCTCATGCGAGCGATGGCGAACTCCCAACTTTCGTCGAATTTGCTCACACTGAGCAAACTAGCGATCCTGAACCAGATCACCCTGAAAACATTGAGGTGGATGAGCCTGGACAAATTGAAGAGCCAGGATCGGAGGAGCAGGCGCGTCAGCCACTCGTACAGCCTGAGATATCGCCCAACAAACAGCCGCTTTCTTTTACAAGTCTGCCCCCAAAACGTGGATTCTTGCGGCGCCTGGTCGGGATATTGCTGGGAGCGTGAATTATTGCCAGTGTGATCGCCAAGCTCGTCCCGGAAGCTACTGACCTACCTTCGCCATATTATTGTGAAGAATAAGGGGGCCGGGTGTTGCGTATTCCAGGCATCGGTACAATTACCGACGAAGACAACTGTTGCACCGGTATGTTCATGTGAGCCTGCTCAAGCTCGGCAACCCGTTTCCGTAACGTACGTAATTCGCGGCGTTCCCGCCAGGCTGACACAACTGTCACTACATAGAGCAGCAGCGCGCCCAGCACCCAGGAAAGCAACAGTACTATGCCTAATGGCAGTGTCGGTGTATGCCAGGCAAAAAATGTCAGGTGTACGCCGATCATCAACGTTGAACTATTCTCAATCACCAGTACCGTAATCAAGCCACCCGCCAGCAGAAACAGTACGAGCATGACATAAAGCACAGCTTTCTCCTCCAGTGTTCCAGGCACAACAATATGCCGTTCTCATCAATAAACACCGGTTGTCAGCCGTTTTTTCTGATTTCAGAAAGAAGTAAGTAGATGTAGTGCAGAGAAGGGGGCAATTGATTGACCCATGCATCTGGTAAGCTGTCACTTGAAACCCTACCTCAGTTCTGATAACATGGTACCGTACAATAGTAACTATCAATAATGAACTGATATTAATTGTCTGGATGAGGCAATATGTTATTCGAAGACTACGTAAAAGACAATCCAGTACATAGCCCGATACGTACACAATATTTGCAGATCAAACGGCAGAACCCCGACGCCATCCTCTTTTTTCGCATGGGCGACTTCTATGAATTGTTTGATGACGACGCGGAGATTGTGGCGCGCGAACTGGAAATCGCCCTGACGCGCCGCGATTGGGGGCGCGGCGAAAAATCACCCATGGCCGGTGTCCCTCACCACGCCGTAGACGGCTACATCGCGCGGCTCGTCGGCAAAGGCTACCGCGTCGCAGTTTGTGAACAGATGAGCGATCCAGCGCTTTCAAAAGGGCTGGTTGACCGCGAAGTCATACGCATCGTTACGCCGGGTACGATCATTGACCCAGCCATGCTTGCCACCAAACGCAACAACTTCCTGGCGGGCGTCGTCGTTGGACGCCAGGCGGTCGGCCTCGCCTACGTTGATATCACCACCGGCGAATTTGCCGTCACCCAGTTCAACACACCCGAACCGGAACTCTCCATCCAACAGGAAATGGCGCGCGTTGCCCCCGCCGAAATCATCATTGAATCACACAACAACCAGCTGGGTAGCCGCAAGCGACGCTGGCTGGCAGCCGTGATGAGCGAGAAAACCGTTACCAGGGTTGGCAGCAACGGCAACCCCAACGCCGATGTAGAAGAAGCGCTGGCAGCCGCGCACGACACCTATACCACCAACGGAACAAGCAATAACATCTCCCTGGACGATGACGACGATGACAGTGCGCCACTCGAAAAGCTGCTGGCAGGCATTGCAGGGCACATCACTCCCTATGATGCGCGTTACTTTAGCGAAGACGACGCGCGGCACCGCCTACTGACGCACTTTGATGTAGCCTCGCTCGAAGGTTTCGGCTGTGCCCACCTCCCACTGGCGATTCGCGCCGCCGGAGCAGTGCTGGCTTATGTGCAGGAAACCCAAAAAGGCTTATTGCGCCAGCTTACCTCGCTGGAAACGTACTACACCAACTCTTTTATGACGCTCGATCCCCATACACGGCGCAACCTGGAACTCTTTGAAAGCGGGCGCACCAGCTCCATTAAGGGATCGTTGCTGTGGGTGCTGGATAAGACGCGCAGCCCCATGGGCGGGCGTCTCATGCGGCGCTGGATCGGGCAGCCGCTCCTGGACATCCAGGTGCTGCACCATCGCCAGCAAATCATCAGTGAGCTGCTCACCGACACTCTGACACAGGCGCGCCTGGCCGAGGGTCTGAAAAAAGCCGGGGATATCGAACGCCTCATCAATCGTGTGCGTCAGCGTATTGCTACACCACGAGACCTGGTTGCGCTGGCTGGTGGTTTGCGAGCCGCCGCAGATGTGCGAGCCGCTTTGCCCGCCAACGCCGGAGAATGTATGCCTACCGTGGCGCAACTCGTAGAGCGGCTCGCGGATAACGAGGAGACCATTTCCCTCATTGAAAGCGCAATTGTTGATGAGCCACCATTGAACACATCCGAGGGTGGAGTTATCCGTCCAGGCTACAGCGAGGAACTCGACAACGTCAAGCACACTTCAAAGAATGGGCAACAGTGGATCGCCGAAATGGAGCAGCGAGAACGCAAGCGCACCGGCATTCCTAATCTCAAGGTTGGCTATACGAAGGTCTTTGGCTACTTCATCGAAGTCTCCAAATCCCATCTGAGCCGCGTCCCGCAGGACTATATACGCAAGCAAACCCTGACAACCGGCGAGCGCTTCCTTACCCCCGATCTCAAGGAACAGGAGACGCTCATCCTCAATGCTCAGGAGCGCAGCAGCAAACTGGAAAGCGAACTGTTCGCCCAACTACGCGCCGAAATTGCCATCCATGCGACGGAGCGCATTCTCAATACCGCACACGCGCTGGCGGAAATCGATGTGTATTTGAGCCTGGCCAGCGTTGCCGCGCAGCATAACTATTGCCGTCCGCAGCTCAACGAGGGCGACACCGTTCATATCGTGGCCGGTCGCCACCCCGTCATCGAACAGTCGCAGGTAGATGTGCCATTTATCCCTAATGACGTGGAGCTTTCCAACCGCCAGGCGCAAATCTTGATTGTCACCGGGCCAAACATGGCCGGTAAATCCACCTACCTGCGCCAGGTCGCCTTAATTGTGCTGATGGCGCAAATTGGCAGCTATGTCCCTGCCGAGGCTGCGACCATCGGCCTCGTTGATCGCATCTTCACGCGTATCGGCGCGCAGGACGACCTGGCGACAGGGCAGAGCACCTTCATGGTCGAGATGGTTGAGACCGCCAACATCCTGCACCACGCCACGCAGCGCAGCCTGATTATTCTCGATGAGATTGGGCGCGGCACCAGCACCTATGATGGACTGGCCATCGCGCGCGCCGTGGTCGAATACCTGCACAACAACAAGCGCTGCGGCGCACGCACGCTCTTTGCCACCCACTATCACGAACTGATCGAGGTCGCGAAATCGCTGCCGCGCATCCAATGTATGAATGTCGCCGTAACCGAGGAAGAAGGGAAGGTTGTCTTCCTGCATAAAATAGTCCCCGGCGGCGCGGATAAAAGCTATGGTGTGCACGTGGCACAGTTGGCCGGTATCCCCAGACCGGTCATACACCGCGCTGAGGAGATTCTGGCGGAGCTGGAGCAAAAAGGCGATGCCAGATTGCGCCGCAAAGCTATGCGCGACATGGAAACGCCTGGCGTCCTGCAAATGACCCTCTTCTCAGCCGAGCCGCATCCATTGATCGAAGAGATCAAACAGCTCTCCATCGACGAACTAACCCCCATCGAGGCAATCAGCAAGTTGTACGAGTTGCAGCAGAAAGCCAGGGGAAGAAAATAACCACGTGAAACTTTCTTTTTGGTAAACCTCCAATCCTTACGCCCATACACAACTTGCAACGTGTAATAGATTGAGAGCCCAAGATTTGGCTCTTTGCGTGATTTGATGCTATCATGAAGGGAGACACACGTATTGTCGCGGGCGTAACGAATAGCCCCATTTTAATACCAAACTATAGGCGACCTTCATTACGGTTTTTAACAAGGAGAACACACATGACCAACCCTTTACTGCTACTCAAGACGTATGGACAAAGCGTCTGGTACGATAACATTGACCGTGCTCAGCTCGCCTCCGGCCAGTTCAAACGCTTGCTGGACGAAGACGGCGTGGTCGGCGTTACCGCCAATCCCACCATTTTTCAAAAATCCATCAGCCATGGCAATGCCTATGACGAACAGATGACGCAGCTTGTCAAAGAGGGCAAAAGCACCAGTGAGATTTACGAGACGATGGTGATACAGGATATCCGCACAGTGGCTGATATCCTGCGCCCCATCTATGACAGCACAGACAGGGTGGATGGCTACGTCAGCCTGGAGGTTTCGCCCGACCTGGCACACGATACGCAAGGCACCATCGCGGAAGTGCGCCGCTTCTGGAAAATGGTGGATCGCCCCAACCTGCTGGTGAAGATTCCTGCGACGCCGGAAGGCATCCCGGCTATCCAGCAAGCCTTGACCGAAGGCATCAATATCAACATCACCCTCATCTTCTCGATCGAGGCTTATAAGGCAGTGACAGAAGCGTATCTTAGCGCTTTGGAAGATCGCAATGCCTCAGGCAAAGATATCAGCCATATGGCCTCCGTCGCCAGCTTTTTCGTCAGTCGTGTCGATACGCTGGTTGATAAACTCCTGGAAGATAAAATCAAAGCTACCAGCGACAGCGCTGAGCAGCAGCGATTGAAGGCGTTGGAAGGCAAAGCCGCCATCGCTAATGCTCGCCTGGTCTATCAAGAGTTCAAGCGCATTTTCAACACGCCGCGCTTTGAGTCGCTCAAACATAGCGGCGCGCACGTGCAGCGCCCACTATGGGCCAGTACCAGCACGAAAAACCCTGCCTACCGTGATGTTCTTTATGCCGAGGAGCTGATCGGGCCGAATACCGTCGATACCATGCCGCTGGAGACTATCGAAAACTTCCGCGACCATGGTCGTGTCGGCCTTACCATCGAAAAAGATATTCCACAGGCCAGGGCCGAGCTGGAGGCGCTTGAACGCCTGGGCATCCATTACGACGCGGTGACGCAACAGCTGCTCGATGAAGGCGTGCAAAAGTTCGCCGATTCTTTCCACGAACTCTTCCGCGGCATCGAGGAGAAAAGGAAAGCTATACAGACACAGGTTGCTCGTTAAGTCGTAGGGACAAGGGGCGCATTTGATTGCGCCCCTCTATCCACAACATTTCAATTGAGGAGAGAACGCTTATGCCTCAGCGCAGCGTAGTAGAGGCTCCTAACCCTTTACGAGAAGGTATACGCATTAAAAACAGCCCTGAACCGTGTGTCATGGTCATATTTGGGGCCACCGGCGACCTGACACACCGCAAACTGCTTCCAGCGCTCTACGATCTCGCGTTGGAACAACCGCTCCCGGCGGGTTTCTCAGTCGTAGGGTTCGCGCGACGTTCCTACACCGATGAACAGTTTCGCCAGCAGGCCCTCGAATCTATTAATCAATACTCCCGCCAGAAGCCGGTCAATCCACAGGTTTGGGAAGGGTTCGCTTCCGGTATCCATTATCTCCAATCCGATTTTCACGACGCAAAGGGCTATGAAAAGCTCAATAACATGCTCAACATGCTCGACCGGGAGCGCGGCACAGGTGGCAATCGCATCTTTTACCTGTCGACGCCACCCAGTCAGTATCCCGAAATCATCCAGAATCTCGGTGCGGCGGGCCTGAATAAGAGCCGCAAAGGGTGGACGCGCATCATTGTTGAAAAACCGTTTGGACACGACCTGGCATCAGCGAAGGAACTAAACCGGCAGGTTGCTAAAGTCTTTAGAGAAGAGCAGGTCTACCGCATCGACCACTATCTGGGCAAAGAAACGGTGCAGAACATCCTCGTATTTCGCCTGTCAAACGGTATCTTCGAGCCGGTATGGAACCGCCGCTACGTTGACCACGTGCAGATCACGGTGGCGGAAAACATCGGCCTGGAAGGGCGCGGCGGCTATTACGAAGAAGCGGGTGCGATTCGCGACATGGTGCAGAATCATACGCTGCAATTGCTCTCGCTAGTAGCAATGGAACCCCCCATCGCTTTCGATGCTAACGCGGTACGTGATGAGAAGGTCAAAGTGCTACATGCTCTACAGCCCATGACCAGCCAGGATGTCATGACGCACATGATACGCGCGCAATACGGTCCGGGCTGGGTGAATGGACAGCAAGTCGTAGGATATCGCCAGGAACCAGGCGTCTCGCCCATTTCGACTACCGAAACCTACGTGGCCTTGAAGGTATTTATAGATAGCTGGCGTTGGGCCGGCGTGCCATTTTACCTGCGCACCGGCAAACACCTGCCTAAACGTGTCACCGAAATTGCTATACAGTTCAAGCAGGCGCCATTGATGCTCTTCAAACGCAGTGAAGCGTATGGTCAGGTCGAGCCAAATGTATTAACATTGCGCATTCAACCGGACGAAGGTATTTCACTCAAATTCGGCGCGAAGGTGCCTGGCACGGAGATGCAGATTCGCTCCGTCAACATGGACTTCTTTTACACCTCGTCCTTCCGGTCTCAACCCGAAGCCTACGAACGTCTCTTACTCGACTGCATGCTGGGCGACTCGACGCTTTTCACGCGCCGGGACGAAGTAGAGGCTGCATGGGCCTTCATCCAGGGCATCCTTGACGAATGGGGCCACGAACCGGCAGAAACCATCCACACCTACGAATCCGGCTCGTGGGGGCCGCAGGTCTCGGATGAATTTATCTGGCGCGATGGTCGAAGATGGCGTCGTCCGTAACGTCTATACTATAGAAACTGTCCCTTGACAATAAATTGAAATCATCACCCAACGAAGACGTTGTGTGTCAGTAGTGATGATAGGAAGTAATGGGAAACGAGCATGACGAACGATACCGCCAATGGTCCAGTGATACGTTTACCCTGGGCCGGAAAAATGGTACGCATCGAGGAAGTTGAAAAAACGCTTGCCTCTTTGTGGAGCATGTCCCTTGATAACCTGCGCACTGGGGCCAATATCAATGTACGCACCAGTGTCTTGAACCTCGTCATCTGTACCCCCGATATCGAATCGGCCCAACGCGCCAGCAAAGTTCTCCGTGATTTATCAAGCACACACCTGGCCCGTGTCAGTATCGCGGTGCTTGATAGCGGCACACAGGCAGCTTCCTCTATCTCAGCATGGGTGACGCTGCGCTGCTACTCTATGATCTCAGACCTGATGCGGCACTGCTTCGAGCAAACAACCTTGTTGGCCACGGGCAGCGCCGTGCGCGCGGTTGGCAACATCGTACAACCCTTGCTTAAACCAGACCTGCCCGTTTACCTGTGGTGGCTCGGTGATCCACCCGATCAAAGCGATCCCACTTTCCAGAACCTTGTCGATCTCAGCAACCGCATCATTTTTGACTCGACCAGTTTTTTCAATCCTGAGCAGGATATCCGCACACTCGCTGCACTCTGTGTTGCCGCTCCCAACTGCGCATTAAGCGACCTCAACTGGGGACGCATTACTCCCTGGCGCGATTTAGTCATCCAATTCTTTGATGTACCGGAATTTCGCCCATTTCTCGCGGGCATTCATTCCATCGAAATCGAACATGCCGCCGCGCCTCTCGCCCTGCCCGTTCGTACCGCAGAGGGAGATGTCTCGCCCAATCCTACTCGTGCCCTGTTGCTCGCCGCCTGGCTCAAAGAGCGGCTCGAATGGGTACTCTCACAGTATACCGGTAATAATTATCATGATACCGCTAGTGGCAGCTATCACTGGGAGATGCAGCGCCCGGCGAATACGCGCGGAACCCGCCAACTCGTCTCACCCAGGAGTAGAACGGAGCGCCTGGGTGGTCAGCCGGTCAGCATCACTATTCGTCCTTTAGTTCACTCTGAGCTGCGCCCAGGTTCCATCGCTCTTGTGCGCCTTACCGGCACTTTTGAAAATAAAGAGGCCATTTTCACCATTAAGCGTGAAGAAGATCTCGACCATGTTTACACCTCTGTCGTGGTTGCCCATGAAACACGCCAGAGTCGTATCGTCAGTCTGACCAGGTTTCACCAGGAAAGCGATCTTTTGCGCGATGAACTGGAGATCACCGGTCACGACTATCTCTTTGAACAAACGCTCCAGGAGCTCGCCGTCTTATTAGATGCTGAACTCTGAAATGGACGCGATTAAATCATAATGGTTGTTGGACAGTCGGAATATGGACCTGGAGTCCCTAAAATGCAGGAGATACCTATGCACGTCGCTGTCTATCCTGATCTCGATACCATCAGTCAACAAGCCGCCCAGTATATTGTACGTGTGGCTAACGAGGCTATCGTCACGCGAGGCCGCTTCACCATAGCCTTATCAGGCGGCAATACCCCCAAAAAGCTTTACAGCTTGCTTGGAAGTGAACCCTATCGCAGCCAGATTGACTGGAAGCTGGTCGATATATTCTGGAGCGACGAACGCTGTGTGCCGCCCGACAACCCGGACAGCAACTACCGCATGGCCCACGAAGTACTGTTGAGCAAGATACAGATACCCGCGCCCCAGGTGCATCATATGCCCGCCGATACACCTGACCGCGAGGCCGCATCCCTGGCCTACACCCAGGAAATGCAGCACGTCTTCGGCACGAATGGCATTCCCAACTTCGATCTTATCCAGCTCGGCATGGGGCCGGAGGGCCACACTGCCTCACTCTTCCCACACCAGCCATCCCTACATGAAACCGAACGCCTGGTCATACCCGTATCCGTTCCCAAACCTCCACCCGACCGTCTGACCTTCACCCCTCCCATTCTGAACGCCGCCCGCAACGTGTTATTCTTAGTAACAGGCGCGGACAAAGCAGACGCTCTGCACGCCGTCCTCGAAGGTGAGTACAACCCCGACGAATATCCCGCCCAGATTGTGCGCCCCCCCAACGGCGAAGTTACCTGGATGGTAGATACAGCAGCTGCGAAAAATATACGGTTAAGACAATGAAAAATCTGGAGAATAGCTATGATGAACGATGTAGGGGCGCAATTCATTGCGCCCTCATGGGTTGATATGGTCCTGCCATTGGGCGCAATGAATTGCGCCCCTACATCATGTTTTCTACCCCTCAATCGCATCAATTTACCACACAATACGCCATTGCTAGGTGTAGGGGCGCAATTCATTGCGCCCTTCCAACTCGCTCATCTTAGCCACCGATTCATCACAACATTCTGGATCACAGCATATCCACGAGGGCGCAATGAATTGTGCCCCTACATCTTATCGTGTGGAGAGGGAGAATTATACCATGACCTATGACCCTCAGAAACATCATCGTCGTTCTATACGCTTACGAGGCTATGATTATAGGGACCCAGGAGCATACTTCGTCACTATATGCACAGATGATCGACGATGTTTATTCGGAGAAATCATCGATAATGAAATGCATTTGAGCGATACTGGGCAAGCCGTTCAATGGATATGGAACGCGATACCAGAACGCTATTCAAATGTTGAGCTAGATCAGTACGTAATCATGCCCAATCATATACATAGCATCGTCGTTCTGAATCCCTTTGAGGGCGCAATAAATTGCGCCTCTACATTGGGTTCCATCCTACGGACGTTCAAAGCACTCGCTACACGTTACATACGTGCTGCTGGAGCATCAGATTTTGCCTGGCAACGTGATTTCTACGATCACATTAGTCGCGCAGAAAGAAACCTGGATCACATCCGTCAATACATCATTGACAACCCCGCGCGTTGGACTGAAGATGACTTGTTTGAACAGAAAGGCATTTTGATATGATTGGTATCGTTCCCTCTATTCTATCGGCCGATTTCACCCGCCTGGGTGAACAGGTGCGCGAGGCGGATGCAGCAGGCGCGCAGCGCATCCAGATCGATGTCATGGACGGGCATTTCGTGCCCAACATCACCATGGGGCCAATGGTCGTCGAGGCGGTACGCCGCTGCACCCGGCTCCCCCTCGAAGCCCACCTGATGATCACCAATCCTGAACGATTTATCGAAGATTTCGCCCAGGCTGGCGCCGACGTTATCATCGTCCACCAGGAGGTCTGCCCCCATCTCCACCGCGTCATTATGCAAATAAGAGATGCCGGTAAAAGCCCTGCCGTCGCACTCAACCCCTCGACCCCCGTCTTTATGCTCGAAGACATGCTCT
>VBHV01000571.1 GCA_005881995.1 Chloroflexota bacterium
GTCGTGGATCATTGCCGATGCCACTACCTTCGATGGCATGAGTACGCCTGTGCGCATCCGCGTGGATAGCACGCGCCTGCGTGGTTCCACCCACTATACCGGAACCATTATCGTCAAGTCCGATGACAGCGAGCGCGAAATACCCGTTATGGTAGAACTGGATGTGCTGGGCTACATTACATCCACCACATCGACCATAACATCCAGGCCCGGTCAGACAGGCACATCGCGCCCTGGCATGCCATCTTCGCAATCTGCAGCTGCTCTAGACGATGATGAGGATGACCTGGCCATAGCCTCGACGAGTGGCATGCAGATGGCTGGCCAGAACTTGCTGAATTCGCCATACACGAATGCTCGCTACGACGAGTTCAAGGCAAAATATGGTGCGCCCGGCAGCGGCGGCTGGGAAATGCTGAAAGCCTCGCCCCGACAACGCGTCTGGATGAGGCATGGCATCACCTTCGCAGCCTCGTTCATGGCAGGTGCATTCTCCTACCTCCTGCTGGCGCATATCCCGCCCCTGGCAAAGATCTCCGTGCTTGCCCCTCCCTGGTTTACCGTTGTCTTACTGGGCATGCTGATCTTCGCCACATTGGGCGCCGTCATCGTGAACTGGGGTAGTTCATGGACGAATCGAGACCTTCTCAATCGCGTCTGCACAGGCCTGGTAACCTCGCTGGTCTTCCTGGGTCTGGGCGAGATCATCTGGCAGAATCTTTCGCTTGCTCACCCGCCGCTGCAACTGTTCGTCATGTTGCTGTTAACGGCTGCGGGAGCCACTGCCGGGACCGCTCCCGCCGTGAGCGATCAGATTATCAAGAGCAGCATCTGGCTCATGACTCGTATGGCCTGGGTTATGTACGCGCTGGCGGTAGTCGTCGGCGGAAGCCTGGGATTCGCCCTTACCAGCGGTTTCTCCTACGGCTGTTTCGCGCCTTTCGGAGCCGCCCTCGGTATTGGTATCGGCGTGGCGTTGGTGCTGCGTATACGGCGCCTGATACAACAAAAGCTGCCCTCTCCGTGATACAGAGCATGAACACCGTGAGCAAGCATCTTCCCCCCTTGATCGTCGTACTTGGGCCAACTGCATCTGGCAAGAGCAATCTCGGTATCGCGCTTGCGCAGCGTTTTCACGGCGAGATCGTGTCCGCCGATTCGCGCCAGGTCTATCGCGGCCTGGACATCGGCACGGCCAAAGTCACCCCCGAAGAACAGGCGCTCGTGCCGCACCATTTGCTGGATATCGCCGACCCGGCCGAAATCTATACCGTTTCGCGCTTCCAGCAGCAGGCCATCGCCGCCATCAATGACATCCTCGCGCGGGAGTACCTGCCCTTGCTGGTCGGCGGCTCGCCGCACTATATTCAAGCCGTCGTAGATCACTTGAACATCCCGCACATCCCCCCCCAGCCAGAACTGCGAGCGCAGCTTGAGCAGCGTCCTCTCTCCGAACTCCTCGCGCAGTTGGAAACCTTAGACCCACGGAGCGCGGCCAGCATTGATCGCAGCAATCCGCGCCGCGTGATACGCGCCCTCGAGGTCTGCCTGCTCTCCGGCAAACCTTTCTCAGACCAGCGCGGTATCGCCGATCCACTCTATCGTGTGTTCCTGCTCGGCATCAACTGGCCCCGCCAAGTGCTCTACAGCCGTATCGATGCGCGTGTCGATGAACGCATGCAGCAGGGTATGGTACAGGAAGTGCGCGACCTGCTCGCGCAGGGCATCACTCATGAACGCCTGGACAGCCTGGGCCTGGAATACCGCTACATCAGCCGCCTGCTGCGCGGCGAGTTCGCCAGCGAAGCCGAGATGGTCGAACGCTTGAAATACGCCATCCACGACTTCACACGCAGGCAACTCACCTGGTTCCGCAAAGACCCCCGCATCACCTGGTTAGAAGGAATAGATATCGAACGCGCTGAAAAGGACGTGCGTACGTTTTTAGCGGGTACATAATAAAGGAACTTCTATTCTGTAGGGGCGGGGGCTGTGGTTGGGATGGGAGGGGACGCTTGCGTCGCCCGCCGTCGGGATCGCCGGAACCACCACAGGCAACGCAAGCGTCCCCTCCCATCGGCCCCTACAGATGTATCTTTACCATTCACACAAAAGGAGTGAACAAACATGCAAATTATTCGCTGGCAAGACGCAACGCAGCCCCAGGAACAAGAACTGCGCAACCGCATGCAGCAGCAGGGACTCTCTCCCTACTCCTGGTCAAATGGCCCATATGACACCTACGCCGTGCACAGCCACAGCTATGAAAAAGTCCTCTATTGCGTGCGCGGCTCCATTCGTTTCGTCCTCCCCGATCAACCAGAAAGCGAGCGCAATATCGACCTCGCCCCCGGCGATTGCATGATCCTGCCCCCGGACGTGCGACACAGCGCCGAAGTCGGTCCCCACGGAGTCACCTGCCTGGAAGCCACCAGAGCGGGGTCGCGCTTCGTATAGGGTACGGGCCGGGCTTGCCCCCGCCCTGGTAGTGTCGCCATAAGTGTGGGTACGGGCGTGAGTTTGCCCCCGCCCTGGTAGTCATCGCCCTTCGTATAGGGTACGGGCCGGGCTTGCCCCCGCCCTGGTCATGCACGAGTCCCCGCCCTGATCGTCGTAATCGTCCCCTCGTGTGATATACTCTCTCAGAGGTAAAGCCAACTGTATTTATTGTAAGGAGGATGTCACATGGGACGACTTGAAGGGCGCGTCGCCTTCGTTACCGGGGCGGGACGCGGCATCGGAGCAGCAACCGCGCTGCGCATGGGAGAAGAGGGCGCGCGCGTTGCCCTCGCTGATCTCGATACCGAAGGATGCCAGCAAGTGGCTGCCGAATTGAGCAAAATTGGCTCAGAGGGCCTGGTCTTATCCTGTAATGTCGCCGATAGCGCGCTGGTGCAGGACGCCGTCGACAAAACGGCCGACCACTTCGGACGCCTGGACATCCTCGTCAATAACGCGGGCGTGCTGCGCGATAACCTGCTCTTCAAAATGTCCGAGGACGATTGGGATACCGTCATGAATGTGCACCTCAAAGGCGCGTTTCTCTGTAGCCGGGCCGCGCAGAAATACATGGTTGAGCAGAAATACGGGCGCATCGTCTCGCTCTCCTCGACATCCGCGCTCGGCAATCGTGGTCAGGCCAACTATTCCTCCGCCAAAGCAGGTCTGCAAGGATTCACACGCTCACTCGCCATCGAACTGGGACAGTTTGGCATCACTGTCAATGCCGTCGCCCCCGGCTTCATCGATACCGAAATGACACGCTCGACAGCTCGCCGCCAGGGCCTGAACCCCGACGACGTAATCGCCCAGGCCTCAAAAACCATTTCCGTGCGCCGCGTCGGACAGCCGCGTGATGTCGCCAATGTCATCTGCTTCCTCGCGTCTGAAGAAGCAGGCTTCGTCAGTGGCCAGATCATCTATGTCGCAGGCGGCCCACGCGGCTAACATCTATAGAGGAAATGCATGCAAACCCAGGAGCGCCGGCAAGCCATTATCGTGCTTGACTTCGGATCACAATACAGCCGTCTCATCACGCGCCGGGTGCGCGAATTGCACGTGTACAGCGAACTGGTACCCGCGACAACCACGCTTGCGCAACTGCAAGAGCAGCCGCATCTTGATATTCGCGGCTTCATCCTCTCCGGTGGCCCGGCCAGCGTCTACGATGAGCAGGCCCCTCTATGCGATCCTGCCATTCTCACGAGCGGCCTGCCCGTCCTGGGTATTTGCTATGGTATGCAGCTTCTCGCCCACCAGTTGGGCGGACATGTCGCCCCCGCCAGTGGTCGCCGTGAATACGGTCCCGCCACTCTGGAAACACTGGCCCAGGCAGCCCTGGATGAGCAGCTTTTCCGCATTTTTGAGGGCATTGGCGCTACGCCCGCTCAAACCAATCCCCTCGATCAGCCGCATACACACAACCCTTTGCGCATACCCGTCTGGATGAGTCACGGCGACAGCGTTGATCGACTACCTCCAGGCTTTTCTGTGCTGGCATGCACCGAAAGCAATCCAGTTACCGCCATCGCCAATGCCCAGGGTATGGTCGGCTTGCAGTTTCATCCAGAAGTGAGCCATACACCGCAGGGCAAGGACATATTACGCAACTTCCTCTACCGCATCTGCCTCTGCAATCCCACCTGGACGACCGCTTCAGTTATTGATGAAGCCGTTGAGCGCATTCGCCAGCGCGTAGGTAGTAAAGAGCGCGTCATCTGCGGGCTTTCGGGCGGCGTCGATTCCGCCGTCGCGGCCCTGCTGGTGCATCGCGCCGTTGGCGATCAACTCACCTGCGTCTTTGTTGATACCGGTTGCATGCGCGCCGGTGAACGCGAGCAGGTCGTCGATACCTTCGCCCGCCACCTGCACATTCCACTGGCCGTCGTCGATGCGCGCCAGCGTTTCCTGTCAAAACTCGCGGGTGTGAGCGATCCCGAACAGAAACGTAAGATCATCGGCGCAGAGTTCATTCGCGTCTTCGAGGAGGAGGCTTCACGGCTGGAGGAACAGGGTGGCCCCATCACCTTCCTGGCGCAGGGAACGCTCTATCCCGACGTGATCGAGAGTACCAGTCACGATACCGCCGCCACTGCCACGCGCATAAAGACGCATCACAATGTCGGCGGCCTGCCCGAAGACATGAATTTACAACTGGTTGAACCGCTGCGCATGCTCTTCAAAGACGAAGTGCGCGAGATCGGCCTGGCGCTTGGCCTCCCCGAAGAGTGGGTCTGGCGGCATCCCTTCCCCGGCCCTGGCCTCGCTATCCGCATTATCGGCCCGGTAGACGAACAAAAACTGGAGACCCTGCGCGCCGCCGATGACATCGTCATTGAAGAGATTCGCCGCGCGGGCATCTACCGCGAGCTGGGCCAGGCCTTCGCCGTCCTCACCCCCTTACAGAGCGTCGGCGTCATGGGCGACTTGCGCACCTATTCCAACGTCGTCGCCGTGCGCGCCGTCACCACCGGCGACTTCATGACCGCCGACTGGGCGCGCCTCTCACCCGAGCTCCTCGCCCGCATATCTCACCGCATCGTCAACGAAGTCCCAGGCGTCAACCGCGTGGTGTATGACATTACCTCCAAGCCTCCTGCCACCATCGAGTGGGAATGAGGGAACAATTAAACAAAGCGGGTTGGATAAGACGCCGACATTTGATCTGGATCATTCAGCTCGGCCCCAGGCGGAGCTGGAACCGGTCCGCGCAGCAAGGGATCATTCGTTTTGTACATCCAGTCGTCCAGCAGTGTGCGCATCTCTTCCAGCACAACAGCGACCGATAAATCATTTGCCAGATTACACGCCTCATTGGGGTCAAAGATCAGATCGTACAATTGCTCCAGGGGCCTTGAGCGTTCTTTCCAACCATGCGCCATCAGCACATCCTTGCTTGGGCTATCATCACAATTGGGCAGCACCGGACCCAGGTGGTGATCAAAGCGACGAATATACTTCCAGCGCTGCGTGCGCACTGCACGCATCGGTTCGTACGCGGCATGGTAGGTCACCTCCGCGAAAATAGCATCATGAATCTGCTCGACCTCACCTCGCATCAAGGGCATCATCGACGTTCCTTGCAACCAGCGTGGGGAATCGATCTCAAGCAGATCGCAAAGAGTCGGAAAGATATCGATGTGCGAAATGAGCGCATCCAGTACCCTCCCACCTGTAAAGCCTCCCGGTCCGCATAGGATCAGCATCACCCCTATGCCATGATCGGTCAGATACCCCTTCATACGTGGAAAAGCCACGCCGTGATCCGTCGTACAGATAACCAGGGTATTCTCGGCCAGCCCGCTGTCATCCAGGGCATCCAGCACCTCTCCCATACCCCGGTCCAAAGCAGCGGCGCTTGCTTTAAAAGCTGCCATGTCACGCCGTGTCTCGGGGGTATCGGGCAAAGGAGCGGGGGGCCTGGAATATTTGACATCTCCAGGAGTGCCCGGCTTCATAAATTCCCGGTGCGTCTCAAAAAAACCGACCGACAGAAAAAAGGGTTGAGTAAGTCCCTTGGTCAGCATATCAATTGCGGCAGGGGCTACAACGTTTGAATTGAATCCCTCGATCTTCGAGACGTAATCATAGCCGATAGCATTTCTATCTTTTGAAAGATGCTCTTCTCCAATCAGGGCCGAATGATAGCCCTCTTTGCGAAGCGTGTGAAGGAGAGAAACCGCGGTGCGCCAGGCCAAGCATGCCACTACAATGAGCATATTGGCCGGTAAGCAGGCTCGCCCGGCTTGGCGAACACGTGGGCGCTGCACAGAAAGCTTTACGAAACAACACGCCTTGTTCAGCCAGGCGTTGAATATTGAGCGTTGGAACGGCGTACCCATATGGCTGAACGTAGCGGCCAGTATCGTGAGAATGAAGATAGAGAATGTTCGGACGAAACGGATGCATTAATCGCTCCTTCGTAGCATATGTGGGAAAAAATTTACGTTTATTCTAACAACTTCTTTGTATATCGGCAACCCCACTCGGGGTTCTACCACAAATTGGAGGTGAGCATCTTCGTACAGGGTAGGGACATTCCTTCCTGCCAGGGCGACCAACGTTGCAACCAGGCTATAAAGCGTTGGAATGACGTAAATAACTTGAAAGCATGAAAAAAATATGCTATTGTCTACTCAAGGCTAGGATTGTACCCGAGACTCTCATCCCGCCCGCTGTCGCCTGTCAGTCTGGCAAATCTTAATACATACCCATCGAGGAGGGTAAAGTGCATCCAACCCGTTCTTACCTCATTTGCGCTACCCCGCGCAGTGGAAGCACACTTCTGTGTGAAGCTCTGACCAACACCGGTGTCGCCGGTAATCCAAAAGAGTGTTTCGAGAGCCTGAAAGTTAGCGGACTACCCAGACGGCCAGGAGAATACTTTACCTCTTTTGAAAGTCCGGAGATCGCAGAGTTATTAGGAGGTCACTCGCGTCTCGATACCAGGCAGACCGCAACCCAGAGCATTTCAAACTACGCGGACTACCTTGCTCAAGTCCTACAAGAGGGAACGACCCCCAATGGCGTATTTGGCGCCAAGTTGATGTGGGGATACTTTGACGACTTTATCAGCAATTTATGGGATATACCATCCTATAGAGAGATGTCTCCTCCCCATTTGCTCTCAACCATCTTCCCCAACCTGCACTACATCTGGGTGACTCGCAGCGATAAGGTAAGGCAGGCCATCTCCCTCTGGAAAGCAATTCAAACCTGGACATGGCGTGAGGACGAATCCCCCACAAATCACTTGAACCATCAAAAAAGGCACCTGCACTTTCATTTAGCTGCCATTGATCACCTGGTACAGCAGATTGTCGAACATGAACGCGCCTGGCAGCGCTACTTTGATCAATCAGCCATTCAGCCCTATAGAGTCATCTATGAAGACCTGGCAGCCAACTACGAGACTGTCGCGCTCCACATCCTCCAATACCTGGATATACCCATACCCGACAATCTCATCTTTGCACAACGTCGCATGAAACGACAGGCAGATAGACTTTCAGAGCAATGGGTTGATCACTATCACCGCCTCAAACTGCAACAAGAAAGTGCCGGATAGAATTATGATCAGGCCTTTGATTTATGCGCAGCTACTTTGCTGGTGCAGCGCGCCAGTCTCGAAGTAGATACGCCCACGCGTGATCTGATCGTGCGCCAGGTCATAGACAACGCAAAAAGGAACGCGAATCTCTTTGCTCGTGGGGGCTATTCCGGCAAATTCGCTCAGTTGTCTGCCCACAAACTCTGCCTCAAAGCAGGCCTGATCCTCAGCAATGAGTATATCCTTCAGCTCGGCCTGCGCCTCAAAGGCTTCGTGATAGAAGTAGTGCAGCATCTGCCCGATTGCCTCACGACCTCGTGCTTCGTATCCGGTGTCCATAACGGTGAAGATGGCATTTTCGTCAAGTTTATTCAAGTCGTGAAACTCCCAGTACTGCATCATCACTTCGCGCGTACGTTCTGGTGACATAGAGAACCTCCTTCAGGATTGCTATTCAGTCCGCTGAACCACTTATGAGACGTTGGGCATCTGCCTTTTTTCGCAATGAAATTTCCAACCAAACCTGAAGCAGAAGGCTATAGTTGCAGCAACACCACCCCCACCGTCGCCAATCCCGCCGCCAGCACTTTGAGGGTCGTGTGCTCTTTTTCTTTCAGCAAGACAACACCGGCCAGGGCGGTAAGCAAGGTTGAGCTGGATGAGAGCGCGACCACCTGCGGCACATTGCCAAGCTGAAAGGCCTTCAACAGGAAAAAGAAAGACGTATCCATGACCGCGGCATTGAGAAGAATCACCCTCCATTGCACCTTGAGCTCATAACGCATCTCCGCTACTTCCGGTCGTAAGAAGATGAACAGGTTGACGGCTGCCGGAAGGAGAAAAGCCACGAACATATAGGGCGCAATGGAAAAGCTTTTCACCACCTCGCTGTTAAAGCCTAATGCCGCTCCCAGGAAGAAACTGTACAGCAGGGCGAACCCGACCACAATCGTCGGTTTGATCCCTGCTTTAAAAAACACCGCGCTGATCACAAACGTAAACACGAAGTTCAGCGGGAAGATAGCCGATAAGACACTGGCCTCTTCATACTTAAAGGCTGAAAATAAGAATGCATCGACCAGGGCCCACAAAGCTACCGAGAGACCAAAGAGCAGCAGCACGTGCGGGTTGACATTGATCGAGAACCCGTCAAACGGAAGGAAAAGCGGTGCAAGCAAGGCGCAAAACAGCTGCCATAAGATGGTATACGCGTACTCATGCTTTGTCTTTGACAGACTGACGCGTGAAATGATGTTGAAACATACGGTGAAGCCAATCGCAAGCACGATACACAGACCCAGCAGAAGCATACAGCATCCTCCTTTCAGCCACGAGACAGCGCCTGATGGTTCATCACATACGCATCTTCTGAAAAGTGGCTGACTGCATAGGCTTCAATCACCATATTGCATATCTCCTGAGGATCATCGGAGAGCAGCAGTAATCCGGCATCCTGCGGCAGTATCTTATTGGAGTCCACCATCGTTCCACGAATCCAGTTCACCAGCCCGGCCCAATACGCTGAATCATAGAGAATAATGGGACAGGAATCTAACTTCTTCGTCTGTACGAGAGCCAAAACGTCAAACAGTTCATCCAGGGTGCCAAAGCCGCCGGGAAAGACGATAAACGCCTGGGCGAATTTGACAAACATCGTTTTGCGGATAAAAAAGTGTTGAAATCCGGGTGAGATGTCGAGGTATTGATTTGCTGCTTCCGCGCTGGGGAGATCAATAAGGCAGCCAATCGAAGCGCTGCCGCCTTCGCGCGCCCCCTTGTTGCCTGCCTCCATGATACCAGGCCCACCGCCGGTAATGATACCAAAACCAGCCCGCGCCAGCAGACGCGCCGTCTCTACTGCTGCCATGTAAGCCGAATCCCCAGACTTCGCACGCGCAGTGCCGAAGATCGCCACGGAGGGAGGGATAGCAGCAAGCGCATCAAAACCCTCCGTAAATTCGCTAAGAATAGAGATGATTCCCTGTTGATTGTCGCGTATCTTCAGCATAGTCTT